>NZ_DS989875.1:42750-92427 GCF_000155555.1 Coleofasciculus chthonoplastes PCC 7420 | reverse complement strand
TGATCGGTTCTTAACGTAGGCGCGGAAGTCCTCACCCTCAACGTTAGTAGAGTGAGGATAGACAGCGGGAAATCGGAAGTATGGAGATTTCCAAATTACAATTGTTAGGTTTACTTTTTAGCGCTATAATGATAGTAACCTTCCTTGGTCTACATGGTAATGCATGGGCTAAAGATGGCTGGGCTAGGTGTGATAGAGATGTAGTCCTTGCGCGTTAATGAACTCGACCACCGTTCGCTTTTGTAGCGTCCAGAAAAGAATAGCGCAAGATGCCTAACGGCATTACTCGGTTAGAACTCTAACCACAAACCGCGAAAACCAAGCGGACTAGCAAAATATCACTGTCTGCGGAAGGCGGACGGCTGCCTGTTGACGCTGAGTAAGACCATCACCAGATTAAGTTTTGGACTTTCTGTTCTTAGGAATTGGAAAGTACCCAACGTGGCATCGGCGGATGAAACGGGAAACCCTGAAGACGAATAAGACCGTCATTGTTTAGCTAAGTTAGAAGCCCTAACTTCAGCGAAGCAAGTTAGGGTACTTCACAGATTCCGGATGCCAGTAATGCCGGGGGAGTTGCCTGAATGACTCATGTTGCCATCATTGGGTGTGGAATTGTTGGTGCCGCGATCGCCTACCAACTAAGTGGCGTTTCGGGGCTACAGGTAACTGTGCTGGATCGACAACCGCCTGCCCAAGGGTCAACTGGGGCAGCATTGGGTGTCTTGATGGGTGTGATTAGTCAAAAGGTTAAGGGGAGAACCTGGCAGTTGCGCCAAGCGAGTATGCAGCGCTATGAAACCCTGATTCCGGAATTGGAAACCTTGACTGGGCATCACATTCCCTTTAACCGTCAAGGCATTCTAATGCTGGCGTTTGAAAACGACAATTTAGCCCGTTGGCAGAATTTAGTCAAAATTCGCCAATCTCAAGGATGGCAACTGGAAATTTGGAATACTGATCAGGTTCAATCCCACTGTCCTCAGCTTAATCTGGAGAATAGTATCGGTGCGATTTATTCTCCCCATGACCGACAAGTTGAACCCACCGCCCTTACTCACGCCTTAGTTGCTGCTGCCGAAAAGAGGGGCGTAACATTTAAGTTTGGCGTTGGTGTGGAAGGAATAGAATCCATGCCTGTTAATGGTTCCAATCAGCGAATTTGTCAGCAAATTTACACCCAGATGGAAACCTTGGCAGTGGATTGGCTGGTGATTGCGGCGGGATTAGGTTCGGCACAATTGGTCAATTTTCTCCTATCCTCACCAAATCAATCGTCTGCGATCGCACTCAAACCCGTTCTCGGTCAAGCGTTACAATTACGCCTAGGGAATACAATTGGTCATCCAGATTTCCAGCCTGTGATTACAGGGGATGATGTGCATATTGTGCCAATCGGTGGCGGTGATTATTGGGTAGGGGCAACGGTGGAGTTTCCTCATGGCGCTGAAGTGGTAGCAGAACCTGCGTTACTTGAACAGGTTAAGGAAGATGCGATCGGCTTTTGTCCTGCTTTAGCCCAAGCCACAGTGGTTCGCACTTGGTTAGGTAAACGTCCTCGTCCAGAAGGACAGCCTGCTCCGGTTATTGGTAAACTATCAGGTTATGATAATGTCTTGCTGGCAACGGGTCACTATCGCAACGGTGTTCTCCTCGCCCCAGCTACCGCCCAAGAGATTCAAGCAATAATCTGTGGCGTCTAGAATCTAGTGCAGGGCTTGGTTTATTTAAGATGACGGTGAAGACGACGTGTACCAACAAGAGCAAATTCAAGAGTTATTTGGAAAGCAAGTTCTTGAAGATGCGGATTTTTTAGCCAAAGGAATTCTCACGACTTTAGAATCTAAAGTTTCAAAACTTGCCTTCGCTTGTTTTTGGAATCAACGATTTTCCCCCTTTGAGATAAACGAGTTAAAAGTTGCTCCGATACTCAAAAAGTATCAAGAGCCTGTTAATAATGATATCGTTCAGTATTTAATCGTGATTAAGTCTATTATCTCTGGTGCTTGTGTCGTGAGGACAAATCTAACTAATCTAATTCAAAAAATTGAACCCGAAAAAATACTTATTGCTGCACCAGTAATTTATAAAACAGCAGAAGAAAAGTTAAGTAGTGAATTCAACAAGGATATTTACAGTAAATTTGAGTTTTTCTACTTTGCTAAAGATTCCACGCGAGATGATAAAGGTATAGTTCTACCTGGTATTGGTGGTAGTGTGTATGAGCGGCTAGGTTTTGAAGGTCAAGATGAAAAGAATAGATATATTCCTGAAATCGTTAAATCTCGACGTCACAAGCTTGTTCAAAACATTTAAAAATTAAAGACAGCCTGCTCCGGTTATTAATAAACTATCGGGTTATAAGAACGTATTACTGGGAACAGGTCAAGATTGATATCCTGCTTAATAGGGAGGCAAGAGTCGGCGGAATTTTAGGGCTTGAGCGACGATGCAGGTATGTTCCGTATCGTCAGAAACCATTCCTTTGTCAAAGAAAAAATGATGCCTGGTAATATTTGGATAAATCTGGCGTTGTCTAGGTTTTGATCATCCTGCACCAGGAAGTGCCAACACCTGTGCAACGGCTGTACCCAGCAAGCCGCCGATCATTGAATCGGTTGGGTTAGCCATGACAGGTAAGGAGAGGATTAGATTGGGCGCGATCGCAACATTGGTTCTGACGGTAACCACTCTTCTCCTATCCCTGACAGGAACAGGGTTTGCCGCTATCTGGTGGCTTGTAACCATGGCGTACTCTTATCGGAGCTTGTTACCTTGGAGAGTAGAAGGGTGATTAGCACTACCAGACGATAAGCTCATCAGCAGTAACAGGCTATCCCTTAATCCTACCAATGTAATCGGGTGAGCCTGAGAATTAGTGTAAATTGGCAGGACGTGTCTTCCCAATGACGAATAATAATCTTTTGCTTGATTTTCTACTACCAAACGTGACGCGATCGCGACCCATGAACCTACTCAAGTCTTCTAGGCAAAGACAAGTCTTCATTCAACAACTGTTCACCCTAATCAACCTAGAGATTGGAGTAGATTTGTGGCAATTGTAATTTCATTTATTAACTTGAAAGGAGGTGTGGGTAAAACAACAACCACCGTCGCCGTTGCTGAGATGCTGGCTGGAGTATTCCATCGCAAAGTTTTGGTTATTGACCTTGATCCGCAAACCAATGCCACATTAATGCTGATTGGCGAAGAACGATGGGAAGAACTCAATGAGAATCGTCACACCTTAGCCCAACTATTTCTGGATGCGATCGCGCCAGAACATCCTAAGTTTCATCTCCAGAAAACCTTGCAAAAGCAAGTCTCTAATGTTAAAGACTTAACCAGTTTAGACTTGCTTCCTTCAAGTTTAGATCTAATCAATGTGCAAGATAGGCTAGCGACTATTCCCGCCGGACGCTTTTATGCCGCCAGTCCGATTAACATTTTGCGGCGCGGAATTCGCGCCATTATTGACCCCTATGATTATATTCTCATCGACTGCCCCCCTAATTTAAGTATTGTGACACTCAATGGGTTACGAATTTCCCATGGTTATATCATTCCCACCATTCCGGATATTCTCTCAACCTATGGAATTCCCCAAATCACCAAAACTATTCATGAGTTTTCCGAAACCATCGCTGAACCGATTGTTCCTTTAGGGATTGTCATCTGTAAATATAATGCCGGAATGACACTGCACGATCGCGTAATTAAGGATTTACGTCGATACAGTAAAGACGCCCGTGTCTTTGAAACCCAAATTCCGCACAAACAACAAATTGCTGAAACCGTTGAATTCAATCATCCCTATAAGTTTTCAACCTTGCGACAAAAATGGGGATATGCGGGTCAGTTTGAACAATATCTCAATTTAGCCAAAGAGATCAGAATGGCGGCGAGTCAAATTATCAAAGATAAGCCGTCTCACTCCAGTTGAACTTGGAGAAATTGAATGAGCCTTGACAAACTTACAGCGTTGATCAAACTCCTGGAAGAAATACTTCCCGATACCCAAGCTACTCTGACCAAATACCAACATGATCCTGACTTTGCCGAAGAGATTGATTCGTTATTTCAAATTTTATCGACAAAAAAGCCATCTCCCGCGAAAAAGCGCCGCACTCGCCGACGTACCAGTGCTTTTGATCCGGTTGAACTCTATCACCAAAAAGGAGAGAAACACTTACGCGAACAGTTGCAACAACTTGAGGTTGAACAACTCAAAGACATGATTGCCGAACATGGGATGGATTCAAGTCGGCGGGCAATGCGCTGGAAAAAACGCGATCGCCTGATGGAGTTGATCGTCCAAACCGCTAGCTGTCGCGCCCGTAAAGGCGATGCCTTTCGCTGAGAGAGAGCGATTCTTATTTCTATCGTCAGGGTACGGCTCGTTCTACAATAGTTTTCTGGTCTAAAAATTTTAAGTTAATCCGTCTTTTCAAATCTTATGCCTATGTTTCCCATTCATCGTCCTCGTCGTCTCCGCCAAAGCACCCAGTTGCGTCGTATGGTGCGTGAAACTGTTGTCACAACTAGCGATCTCATCTACCCCCTGTTTGCTGTACCCGGTGAGGGAATCGCCCAAGAAGTCAAATCCATGCCCGGAGTCTACCAGTTATCGGTGGACAAAATTGTGGCAGAGGCGAAGGAAGTTTACGATCTGGGGATTCCGTCGATTATTCTATTTGGTATCCCGGATAATAAAGATGTCGAAGCCACGGGCGCATGGCATGATTGTGGAATTGTCCAGAAAGCCGCCACAGCGGTTAAAGAAGCTGTACCTGAGTTGGTGATTATTGCTGATACGTGTTTATGTGAATACACCAGCCATGGACATTGTGGGTATCTGGAAGTCGGCGACTTAAGCGGACGGGTTCTCAACGATCCCACCTTAGAACTCCTGAAAAAAACCGCCGTCTCTCAAGCCAAAGCTGGTGCGGATATTATTGCCCCATCGGGGATGATGGATGGTTTTGTCCAGGCAATTCGGGCAGGATTAGATGAAGCTGGATTCCAGGATACGCCGATTCTGTCCTATGCGGCGAAGTATTCCTCTGCCTATTATGGTCCGTTTCGGGATGCAGCCGAATCACCACCCCAATTTGGCGATCGCTCTACCTATCAAATGGACCCCGCCAACAGCCGGGAAGCCCTCAAGGAAATAGAACTGGATATTGCTGAAGGGGCAGATATGCTAATGGTTAAACCCGCATTAGCGTATATGGATATTATCTGGCGGGTGAAGGAAGCCACAAATTTACCCGTTGCCGCCTACAATGTATCGGGTGAATATTCCATGGTGAAAGCCGCCGCCCTGAATGGCTGGATTGATGAACAAAAGGTGGTGATGGAAACCTTGACTGGATTCAAGCGATCGGGCGCTGACTTGATTCTGACGTACCATGCTAAAGATGCTGCCCGTTGGCTACAGGATTAATTTATCAAGTAAGTAGGGGTACGACATATCGTGTCCCTACCGTGGAATTATGGCAGAATTCCTTCGACATCACTTTTGAGTTTGGGTAGCTCATGTTCTACAATTGATACCTTCATGAAGCAGCAGCAAGGCGTTCTCGAATACTAGGTGAACGAAAGCCCAAAACAATATCTTGTTTGGGTATACCTCGTTGAATGAGTTTCTGGTCAATGACAATCTCGGTGCTATTGTGCTGAATCCAGACTTTGCCATCAATAATATCTAGCTGCATGGCACAGCCGTAGATGCGGTAGTCTCCACGCCAACCAACGTGCATTACTAAATAATGATTGCGCTCAAAATCAAAAATCAGTTGTGCTTCGGGATCATCTGTCGCAAATTCTTGCAAGAATTCACGCACGATTTGGCGATATTCATCTACTCGATCCATTGTTCGATAACCTCCTGCGTAGGGTTGTATACAATTAGGCGAATGTCGTAGCGTTCAATTACAGTTTTAGCTGGCTCGAAACGTAGAAACGTTTGATAAACATCTTTGGGGACAGCCAGATAAAGGATGCGATCAGGTTCTTCTGAGGCTTCTAAGGCAATTCGGTAGTTTAAGCATTGACCGAGGTGTCGATCCCCCTAAATCCCCCTTAAAAAGGGGGACTTTGATCGACTGTACTTTATTACAGCGAAAAGCACTGTATCTTTTGCCATTACCGCCATCCCAACCAACGCAACACAGGAACCAGCAGATAATAACTCACGCCTAACCAAAAGCCTAGGGTAATACCAAGTAAACCAAAAAAACTAATGGTATTGATAAAATCTAACCAACTGCCATCGGAGAAGGAAAAGATATGAACTAATACCTCCAACGGCAATATATTTAACCGAACTAAGCCGGAAAATAGCATACCTGTACCTGCTGCGGCTACGGCGGCATGAACCAGGTAATGACTGGGTAAACCTAATCCTAACACCAAGGGAATAACTGCAATAGCTGTGACTAAACCCAGTAACCGATCCGCGATCGCATAAGATAGCGATACCTGCAAAAAATCCCCCAATCCGGTCAATTGCTGCCTAGCCAAAGCGGAGATCGACGCCTGCCAAATAAACCAACCCACACCATACCCAAAAACCCCGGTTATCCCAGCAATAATCCGCCGTTTCTGTTGACCGAATCCTCCCGACTCCGTTAATCCCCAAGCCGTCCCCAAACCCGCACAAGCGAACATCAGCAGTTCCCGCCAAGGGATAATCTGAATTTCGGGAACGATGAGAGTCCATTGTCCGATCATCCAAGCCGCAAAGCGATCGCCTATAATCGTCCAGTTAATCAAAGCAAATCCAGCAGAAGCACCAAAGGCTGCACCGATTCCCGCCATCACCATTACCCAAGTGGTATCTAAACAAGCCAGAACTATGCTGATAAAGACTCGCCACACCCAGCGCACTAAACTAACAATAATTTCAGCGCAGGTAATCAGAACTCGTATAGAAATCTCTTGTGCTGTTCCTGCGGCTTTAGCCAGTGCCGGCAATAATGAGGATGATGAAGAAGACGATTTTCTGTTAAAACGGCAACTGACAACCAAACGCCGTTGAATCTCGGCGGCTTTAGTGGGTCGATGGTGAGGATCAAGGCGAATCATACTATCGAGTAAGTTAGCTAAACCCCGACGGACTTTAGTGCGATCGCGCCAGTGAAATTCACCCGTAACCGGATCTTGTAAATCCGCTAACTCTTGACCCGTAAGTAATTGAATCATGGTACGCCCTAAGGCATAAAAATCAGCCCTTGGTCCCACCACATCCCCTGCAATCTGTTCAGGGGGACTATAACCCGGAGAAATTAAGCGGGTGGAACGATTCTCTGTCCCCACAGGGATCGCGCCAATTTGTTTCGCGCCGCCAAAATCAATCGCCACCAGTTGACCAGTTTCCTCGCGCACCATTAAGTTCGAGGGTTTAATATCCCGGTGAATAATTCCCAAATCATGTAACTCCTGGAGAATATCAGCCGCTTGGTACAGCCAACTCATAATCAACATCTCCGGACACCCCTGAGGGTAACGGTTTAAGATCGCCTCCAGCGTCTGACCATTTATTTTTTCCATAACCAGACAAGGGAGTACCCGCTGTTGGCAGGATCTCAGACCTACAGTAAAATAGGCACCAGACTCCACTTTAGGCACACCCGGATGGTTCAGACGTTGCAATACGGCTGCCTCTTGTTCAAATAGCTGCAACGCCTTGGGTGACGTTTCTACCAAAAGTTTCAAGACTTTTTCCGTTTGATCCTGCTGATCCCAAACCGCATAAATCGCCGCAAATCCCCCTAAACCCAAACGCTGGAGAGGAACGTAGCGATTATTTAGTCGCAGCATCGATCCACAACTGCTACAAAACTTAAAGTCCCCAGATTGAGGATAAGGACGGGGGCAGTCAGGATTAATACAATAGACCGACTCTATAAATGACTGATGCACGATCACCAGCGATAGACGGTGCCTCTCGATTTTACACAATAAATTCCCCAGTCTTTTCAGTTATGGGGACTCAACGCCTTAATTAAAATTAAATAGTCTTTGAATATATTTTTCTATTCTATCATGCCATGGAGCTTTCCATTTTAATCTATAAAAGCTTAGTTGTAGGCTTCGTTGAGTCCGGTAGCCTACATTAACCCATCTACCTTTGTCGAGTAGGCGTCTCCCTTGCCCCGTAGGATGGGCAGGATACCCACCTGATCCGAAAATAATAGTTCTGCCAAAAGTAAGGATGCCTTCTAGCAAAGTCCTTCACTTTTTTCACGATAAGAGTTTATGATTTGCGCTTTTTGGCAATTTAAAGACAATAAAAACTCCAAACATAAAACAAACATATACTATTGTCTACCTGTAGTATAAAGATTGTGTATAGATTTTTTTACTTTATGAAAATCAAGAGTAATTAATGTTATTAATTTAAATAAGCAAATCGATTGTGAAGTTTAGATGAGTCATAGTCGATTTCAGTGTGTATGCCGCTCCTTGTGGTCAGCGATCGCGAATAGCTATCAAACGATGACTGCTTTCTGGAAACTAACTGATTACACTGATTAATCCAAACGTTATGCAACTAGAAACCAACCTCGCTGGGACTGACGATACATCAATGATCAGCATGCAACATAATCACAATCTTCCTCATCAAGACCATCCAGGCAAGCAAACCGAACATCTAGAACTATTGGATTTAGTCCCTCATTCAGCCGCAACTCATGTCGCTATAAACGATGGGTCATGGTTTGATCCAAATACATGGCAGCAAGGTCAGGTTCCTGGAACTGATGCTAAAGTCGTCATTTCTGAAGGTGTTCATGTCACCTACGACGCTGAGAGTGACACTCGTCTAGAAACCGTGCGCGTGGACGGAACATTGGAATTCGCCCACAATCGCAACACCAAAATCGTCGTAGACACATTCATCGCATCACCCACAAGTATATTGACGATTGGTAGTGAAGCAAACCCGATTCAAGCCAATAAAACTGCCCGAATTGTCATTGCCAACGATGGAGAAATTGATGTCAATTGGGACCCCACACTCATTAGTCGTGGCGTTATCACTCACGGTCAAGTTAGAATCCATGGTGCAGAGAAACTCGATTTTATCTCGCTGCAAACAGACGCCTCAGCCGGTGATAATGAACTGGTGTTAAATCTGCCCGATGGCATGAATACACCTGCTGGCTGGCAAGTTGGGGATCAATTAGTCTTAGGTGGAACATCCTACAATCCCAACGGTTCGGATGAGGATAACAGTCGGTTCCAAGATGAAGTGTTAACCATCACCGAAATTAACGGAAACCGGATCAAATTTACCAACAACGACATTACCTCTGGTGATAATACCGTACTCCGATTTGACCACGAGCGCCCCGCAGGATTTGAGGGCGAGGACTTAAACCTTTACATCGCTAATACCAGTCGCAACGTTATCTTCGAGACCGAAAACGCTGAAACCGTACCCACTCAGCAACGGGGTCATGTGATGTTCATGCACAACCCGGATGTCGAGGTACAAAACGCCGGATTTTACAACTTGGGACGGACGGATAAAAATAGGTTGATTGATGACCCAGGAGAAAATGTCGATGGTTCACCGGGTTACGGAACCAATCCCCGTGGGCGATATGCGTTGCATCTGCATCGCACCGGGGCGGAAGATATTAATAGCAAACCTTCTCAAGTTAAAGGTAACGCCATTGTCGGCAGTCCGGGATGGGGAATTGTACATCATGACAGCCACGCCGTCTTAGAAGATAATGTGGTCTTCGATGTGGTTGGGTCTGGAATTGCCGCAGAAGCCGGGAATGAACTGGGTGCATGGCGCAATAACATTACCATCAAAACCACAGGCGATGACCGTCCCCAAGCCGACTTTGATCTTTCGCCTCGCGTCCCGCTATTTGACTTTGGCTTTAACGGCGAGGGGTACTGGGTGCAAGGCGCGGCTCAAGTGGAAATGGTAGATAATATTGCCATTAGTGCCGCAGGTGGTGGTATTAATATCTTCAGTGGTGTTGATCAGGTGAGTCGTGTCAGAGAGGCGGACACGGTTGCCGTTAAAAACCTGTCACCAGAACTGCAATTCCTCTCCCAGGCTTCCTATGACGATGATCCAAACACCCTCGATGTGACCAACGTGCCACTGCGTCGGTTGTCAGGTTTCGAGAGTTATAACTCGGATTTGGGCATTGTCTTCTGGAACCACATGCGGAATAATGATGGTCAGTTGAGTTTTAACGGTCCAGGTACAAAAGAAGCCCATGACGCCCGCTCCCTGGTTGATAATTTCAAACTTTGGAATATCTATGGCGAGGGTATCTTTTTACAATACAGTTCACAGATTGATTTTGTTGATGGATTGATTGTCGGTAACCCGGAAAACCCTGTTCCCTTGCAGAAAGGAATCAACGGTAACGGTCGTGGTCATGGTATTGGTAGCAACACACTGTCTCAAAACCTTCTCTATAAAAACCTTCACATCGAAGGATTTGAGCGTGGTGTTCGCTTACCCAATGAAGGTAATAGGAGTAAATTAGTACCGTTTTTGGGTTCACGCCTTGAAGACAGTTACCTTGCCAACAATACCTATAACCTATCGAAAAAGGAGCACGCAGGTGACCGACTTTTCTTCCCCGATTCCTTCGATATCGTTAACACCGAATTTAACATCTCTGATACCAATATCGCTCCTACTGCTACCTTCAGCTATGAATCAATCGGTAGTCAGGGTGTTGTGATGTTTGATGCGGGTGATTCGTTCGATAGTGATCCACCAGATGCACTGGAACTAGAAGGCAACGCGATCGCCAGTTACGGTTGGGATTTTGATAATGATGGTACTATCGACGAATTCGGTCGTCAAGTCAATCACCAATTTGACTCAACGGGTTCTCACGATGTCAGCCTGACGGTTTGGGATAGCCAAGGCGCAACCAGTACCCTAACTCAACAGGTTCAGGTAACCCCAACACCATACCCTAACCTGATTACAGACGGCACGTTTAGTAGCACTAGCGAATTGGGAAGGGCAATCAACGCTACCTTTGACAGCACCCGGACTGGTGAGGGGTGGATTGGGAACAATTGGTCAGTGGATTCCACTATCGGCAATGGCGGTGCTGCGGTTGTCTCAGGTTCCTGGAATGCCGGAATCGGTCAGATCTTTTTAGATAACGGTAGCCGACGTGGTCAGCAGACACTCAGCATTGATATCAAAAACACCGAAGACACCAAGAAAGCGAATGAAATTACCGTTAGTGTCTGGGGTGTCGATGGAGAATTTATGAGTACAGCCGGAAATCTCGATGGTCCCCAGCAGGCTGGCGCGATTCCGATGACGAAGGAGAAGCTTTTGCAGCAAACTGTGGGTGGCTCTACTTTTGACTGGAAAACTTTCAATTGGGATGTAGATTTTGGCGAGGGTTATGAGTTCGTAACTGTTCAAGTTGTCGCCAAGGGCGCTCACCCGAATAATGGCGACTTCATTGCCATTGACAATATCTCTATCGGCGATTCTACCATTAATGGTAATGGTAACGGGCTAAAAGCCGAATACTACAATAACCGCGATTTTACTGACTTAGCCCTAACTCGCACCGATGAAACCGTGGACTTTAATTGGGGTTCAGGTTCACCCGATGCGGCGATAGATGCCAATACCTACTCGGTACGCTGGACAGGTTCAGTCGCCCCCCTCCATTCAGAAACCTACGAATTCTTCACCAACTCGGATGATGGTGTACGTCTGTGGGTGGATGACCAACTACTGATTGATAATTGGACAAATCATGGGGCGACAGAAAATAGTGGCACAATTGACCTGCAAGCCGGTCAACAGTATGACATCCGCATGGACTACTACGAAAACTTTGGCAAATCGGTGGCACAATTGTTGTGGTCTAGTGAGAGTCAAAGTAAGGAGATTATTCCTGAATCTCAGCTTTATTCCCCTGCTGTTGATACTCCTAGTCCAGAGGTTAGTGGTAACGGTACAGGTTTAACTGCCGAATATTACAATAACCGCGATTTTACCGACTTAGCCCTAACTCGCACTGATGATACTGTGGACTTTAACTGGGGTTCAGGTTCACCCGATGCGGCGATAGATCCCAATACCTACTCGGTACGCTGGACGGGGTTTGTGGAACCGCTTCACTCAGAAACCTATCAGTTCAAAACCTCTTCTGATGATGGGGTGCGATTGTGGGTAAATGACCAGCTACTGGTTGATAATTGGACAGACCATGGGGTTACCGATAATCGTGGCACGATTGATCTAGAGGCAGGACAACAGTACGAAATTCGCATGGATTACTATGAGAATAGAGGAAAATCGGTAGCACAACTGGCTTGGTCGAGTCCAAGTCAATCGGAGGAGATTATCCCTAAAAGTCAGCTTTATGCGGCTAATTCCAGTGATTTTTCGGTCAATGAAATGATGCAAAATACGGCTAGTTTTTTGACAACGGCTGCGTCGGTAGGTGACGAACTTTTAGGCAATACAGGTGTTAATCATTTCGACAATGGTGGACATTCGCATCTGCTTCTAACTGAAGAAAATGGAAGTCAAGAGAGTTTTGATTTTGCAAGTGGACAAATAACTTTAGCTAGTCATCAAGATGTATCAGACTCGGTTACTGCTAGTGAAGTGACGCCGATTAACCTGATGAATAGCATCGGTATCGGAGATCCTTTCACCAATGAGACTGTTGAATCTCTGATTGCAATGCCTCAAGCTGAACTGCTGACGGTTCCAACTCTCGTGTAATAGCGAATTCGGTTAAGCACCATTGTAGAGACGTTGCATGCAACGTCTCTACATAACTAGTTATACAAAGTCTTAAGTTGACACGGATGGGCAATGCCGTGCCCCTACCTAAATATGGGGATCTAAAGCGTCTCTTAAACCATCTCCGAGTAAATTAAAGGCTAAAACGGTTAGAGTAATAAACAAACCAGGAAATAATATTGTCCAGGGAGATGATAGGGAATAGCCCCCCTTAAATGCATCAGATAACATTGTTCCCAATTCCGGCGTGGGAGGTTGTGCGCCTAACCCTAAAAAACCTAAACCCGCCGCTTCTAAGGTAGCCGTACCAATGGAAAGCGTCCCTTGCACGACTAAAGGACTCAAGCTAGCGGGTAAGATATGATAAACAATGATCCGTCCTGGCGTCGCACCAAACGATCGCACGGTTTGGACAAAATCCTGTTCTCGCAAGGATAGCACCATAGAGCGAGTCAAACGGATAAAAATGGGGACTTGTACCACACCCACAGCAATCATCACACTGGAGATACTTGGACCGGTTACCGTAACGATCGCGATCGCGAGTAGAATTGAGGGAAAGGCTAACAGAATATCGGTGAACCAGCCAATCACGGTTTCTAACCCGCCTCGAAAATAACCCGCGATTAACCCCAACACAACTCCCACAATTAACCCTAATCCCACCGAAACTAAACCGATAAATAGAGACGTGCGTAACCCATACCATACCAGGTCAAGAATATCTCGTCCTAAACCATCGGTGCCAAACCAATGATCCAAGCTGGGAGGTTGTAACCGGGCGGTATAATTGCGATCGGTTGCTGGGTTATAAGGATTGAGAATCGGTGCTAACAACGCCATTAGGATGATGGTGAACGTGATTAAAAGACCAATTTTGCCGGATGTTGATTGCCTAAATCGTTTAATGGCGTTGTTTTCCATGGATGCTGGTAAGGGGGAACGGGAAATGGAGAGTCGGTGTTGTAGTTTTACCGAGTCAACCCACACCCCACACCCTGACTACTGTTTTAGTAGCTTACCTGTCCTTTTTGGTTTATGGCGCTAAAGCGCAACTACGAACAATCAATAATGATTGCCTGATTTACGGTGATGTACAGCCGTCATCCCCGTTGATTGCAATACTTTACCATTATTGACAATCGCATAGATTAACCAGTGATCGCCGCAATCCATCCGACTCTGCACTGTACATTCTAAATAAGCCAGGGCATCTTTGATAATCGGACAACCATTTTCCGCTGTTTCCGTCTCTAACCCCGCAAATCGATCGTCCCCTGGCGCAAAGGATTGTAAAAAGTGTCGCCTTACATTCATCCCTTCTTTTAAGATATTCAGGACAAAACTATCTTCCGTATGCGTCAGAGACTCAACAGCCCGATCTTTAGCGATCGCAACAGTAATCCCTGGCGGATTGAATGAGGCTTGCGTTACCCAAGAGGCTAACATCCCACTGCGAACATTCCCACGCTGCGCCGCGACAACACACAATGATCCGACAATTCGTCCCACCGCCTGCGCTGTTCGATCAATTTGGGCGCTGCTGACGGCTTGTTTGGGGGCGCGGAATTTCTTGGATTTTTTCAGCGCCTGGGCAAAATCTATGCCGACTTCTTTACAATATTGAATCGTCTCGTCATCAGGTTTAAATTTAACCCGAATCGATTCAAACCCTAATCGATACCCCGCATCTAAGAGTTTGCTTTCAATTTCATCAACGGCTTCGCCACTCCAGCCATAGGAACCAAACACCCCAGCTAGTTTGGTTTTCGCGGCATTGGAGAGGACAATCCCTAACGCCGTTTGCACTTGAGTGGGGGTATGCCCACCCAGGGTAGGGGAACCAATTAAAAAGCCATCACAGCGTTGAATCGCGGCTTCAATCTCCCCAGGTTCGGCAAATTCACAGTTAATCGATTCGACGGCTGCACCAGTTTTGGTAATTCCTCTGGCGATCGCTTGGGCTAATGTGGCAGTATTCCCATAAGCTGATGCATAAATTAATGCTATTGTCAAGTCCTGTTCGGTTTGCTGCTGACCCCATTGGCGATAGTCATGGAGGAATCGACTGAGGCTATAACGGACAATTGGACCATGACCTGGGGCGTACATTTTCGCCGAGAACGTGGCTAGTTTGTTCAGGGCGACTTCAACTTGTCGCGCTTGGGCGGCATGGAGACAATCATAATAGTAGCGTCGGTCTTCGTCTAGGCGTTTCCAGTTTTCATCGAAGAGTTCATCGCCGCAGACATGGGCGCCGAAGAGTTTATCGGTAAATAGGATACGACTTTGGGGGTCATACGTACATTGTCCATCGGGCCAACGAGGTGTGGGGATGGGAATGAATTGTAGCTGATGATTTTGACCTAAGTCTAAGGTTTCCTCGCCTTTGGGTACCCAAACATTGCATTGGTATTCTCGTAAGGCATTTTGTAACGCCACCGCCCCGGCTTTAGAACAAACAAAGGTGATTTGGGGGGCTAATTCTAGTAAAGCTTTCAGCGTTACCATTCGGTTGGGATTGACGTGACCTAAAATCACATAATCCAATTGCTGTACATTTAGGCATTGCTGTAATTGAGTCAGGAAGATTTCAGTAAAGGATTCCCCTGGCGGATCAATCAGCGCTGTTTTATCGGCTTGAATTAGATAAGAGTTGGCGGTTGTACCCCGTTGTAGGGAATATTCTACCTCAAACTTGAGTCTATCCCAGGTTCGCGATCGCAAAACCGTTGTATCCGTTCCTTCAATGGCGGCGACTTGGACATCACGGGGTTTAATATCAGGTATTGTAGTCATAGATAATCAGTTGGATGAGATTAATGTTGACGTTTTAGTTTAGGGAAAAGGGAACAGCCAAGAACATGATATTCGGAACTCAGTGACCCCTTTTATCTGCCACAACCTTCGTATTGGCGAAAGGAGTTAACGGGTGATTATTAGAATCAGTAACCTGACTCATTGTCGGCTGTTTATATTGCAAGGACAACCGTTTTTCTGGGTCAATCCCATCAAATGTTGGTGGCAAATAGACTCGTACAATTAATAAAGCCGCCATCACCATTAAGAACGCACAGGCAGCTAAAATTTGAATCCAGGAGGTTTCCAAAACTCCCCGCACAATCACCTCCCGCAGAACCGAGACAATTGAAACTTCCACTGCTACTCCAATCGATACCCGCTGTTCTTGTAAGTAAATAATCAGCAGTCGGAATAACTCAACCAAAATCAGCAAGAACAGAATATCTGAAGTGACGCCAGGGAAATCTAAGGGCGGTAGCAACTCCAAAAACATTTCTCGTAGCTGAATCGCCATCAAAGCAAATAAGCCAACACAGAGGGAAATGATAAATAAGTCTTGGATTGTTTCTAGCGCCCGGACAATGTGATTTCGCTTAACCTGTTCGTACCAGTTTGGTGGCGAGGATGGTAGAGGCTCATGCATGGGAGGTTCCTTCTGTATCACTAGCCCCTAGCTTACATTGTTAACGCTTATCGCTGCAACAGTTTGTTATTTACAAATTTAATGTATGACATCAACAGATTATAGAGGGAGAGAGGCTAACGATTAAATCTTAAATATCAATAATGACGCCATCCTTGTAGTACGAGCATCTTGCTCGCTACTCGTACCCAATTTAAATACATGACAGATTAATGGGCAAACATTGGTGTACTCAGATACCGTTCTCCACCACTGGGTTGAATCACCACAATTAGGCGATCGCGATTTTCGGGACGACACCCCACCTGTAACGCAGCATACACCGCCGCCCCTGTAGAAATGCCACTAAGAATTCCTTCCTCCTGCGCTAACTGACGCCCGATGTCATAAGCTTGCGCCTCATTCACCTGCATAATTTCGTCAATCAAATTTACCCGCAACACGTCAGGAACAAACCCCGCACCAATTCCTTGGAGATTGTGGATTCCCGCAGGTTTGCCACTTAAAACCGCACTCTTAGTTGGCTCAATTGCCACAATTTTCAATTGGGGTTTTTGTTGTTTGAGATAGCGCCCCGCCCCCGTGAGTGTCCCCCCTGTGCCAACGCCTAGCACAAGAATGTCAATTTGTCCATCTGTCCCTTGCCAAATCTCTGGTCCCGTGGTTTGATAATGAATTTTCGGGTTAGCGGGATTACTAAATTGTTGTGGGGAAAAAGCATTGGGGAGAGTCGCCAATAACTCATTCGCCCGGGCGATCGCGCCAGCCATATCTGCTTTAGCAGGTGTCAGCACCACTTCTGCACCGTAGGCTTTCACCAATTGCTGACGTTCACGACTCATATTTTCTGGCATGGTTAAAATTAAGCGATATCCCTTAGCCGCACAAACCATGGCTAAACCAATACCCGTATTCCCCGATGTCGCCTCAATAATCGTCGAGACTCCCGGCTGAATCAATCCCACCTCCTCCGCCTCCGCAACCATACTAATCGCGATTCTGTCTTTAATCGATTTGGCTGGATTCATCCCCTCCAGTTTTAAGACAATTGTGGCGACGCAGCCGTGACGTTGGGGAAGGCGTTGAAGTTGCACCAGGGAGGTGCTACCGATAACATCTGTAATATTCGAGTAAATTTTCATGGATGGCAGATGGGATGACAATTTCACTTACGATAAAGTCTTAGGGAAATAAACCTAAACGAATCCATAGTTGCCTTGCTGTTACTTGTGCTTGACTGTTCATCTGTGACATCCTCCTACACTAACCCTAAACGGGTATAGTGTAGGCTTCCTTCGTCGCAGCCTTGCGGCTACGCTTGGGGCGTTTTATAGTTGGGAATATGCCCAGCCCAACTCTCTTGATATTGATCGCCGCGTTCCAATCTCTATCTAGAATCAACCCACACAAACATTTATGTATTCGGATTGATAAATCTTTTTGAACTAGGCGATCACAACAAGAGCATACCTGGCTTGTATTGTGGGGTTTAACTTTCACTATTGCCTTACCAGCTTTTGCAGCTTTGTAAGCAAGAATTGATAGAAATTGACCCCAGCCAGCATCAGCAATTGACTTGTTTAAACCTGATTTAGCACTTTGTCCATTGGGTAAATATTTTCCGTTTTCATCTTGTTTTGTCTTGTTTTTTCGAGACAGGTTTCCCGGTTTAATGTCCTCTACAAAAAACACTTGCTCATCCCGATTTACTAGGATGGTAGCTGACTCATAATGAAATTGCTTCCGCTTCCTTTGCAGCTTTTGATGATGCCTGGATAGCTTTTTGGCTAGCTTTCGCCGCGATGCAGATTTGTGAGGTTTACTGTCTTTACAGTTAGCCAATTTTGTCAGCTTTGATTCAGACTTACGATAATGTTGCTGAATTGGTTCGACCTCACCATCTGATGCCGTCCAAAACTTTTCTAAGCCAACATCCAAGCCTAGAGAATTCTCCTCTGTTGCTTCTATCTTTGGTGATTTCAGCGTCGGAACGGCTTTATCTTCTAGGGTTAAGATTATGTACCAACCATCGGCGCGGCGTGATACTAATGCCGCTTTAATTGTAAACCCCTCCGGAATTGGGCGATGATAGATGAGCTTCACCTGACCTACCTTGGGCAGGCTGATGTAGGCAATGTCGCGCCGCGTACTACCGTTTTTCCGTCGATGAGGATTAGAAGTAACGGCGAGGCAGTCCGGTTTTAGCTGAGGAATAGCAAATGTCCGGTATCGCCGCACCGACTTGAACCGAGGTTTTCCGCTTCGTTTTCCATTTAGATCGCCTTTAATAAACCGACTAAAGGTATCCTCTACTCGTTTAATCGCTTCCTGTATTACCTGTGAATGAACCCCATCATATAGGTGCTTGCAAGATTCTCTTGACCAATGGTTAGCCCGTTTCTGGGAATAGTAACTTGGTTGGTCTTTAAGCTCTGGTAGATGAGTGACAAAAATCATGCACGCATTGACTGAGTGGCGGTTACGCTCCCACCAGTTAAACCGTTCCTCTAGCATCAGATTGTGTATTCGGCACAACTTATACAGCCATTCGTTTAACTGATAAACTTGTTGACTATTCGGTACAATCCGATACTGATAATTCAGTTTAAACGTGTCTTTGCTTCGCTTCAATTCCTATCACCTCCTTAAGCTCTATTATAATACCTATGAGCTAACACCTGGGGCGGATTCATCTCACGCTTAATTAAAAAATTAAAGCGTGAGATGAATCGCCAGTGCAAGCTAAATACGCGATCGCGACTCTTCCAATAGGTGTTTTCGTCATTAATATTCATGGGTTCAGTTGCTGTATCAAAGCGGCGGTTCGGGCTGTGGCGGCTTTCAATTCCGCCTCGACAAGACTATCTAACTCCGCTTGTTGTTCTGGAGGTAGCATTTCTCCCTGATCGCGGGCTGTTCGCCACCGATTTATCAACTTAGATAAACGCTGTTGCTCAACTTCACTAAAAAACCAGTCAGGACGAAAGCTTTGGAGAATCAGTAGAGTACCCAATTCACCTCCTTCTAGCTGGGCGGTCAATGCATCTAACGCTTCACCTGCGGTTTTACCAGTGGATTGCTTATCACCTGCAATCGCTTGGGTATTGCCTCTCACCGCTTGCATCGGATACTGGCAAGATAGCAACTGTAGTCATGTCTTTACTTGAGAGTTTCTTGCTCACCAATTATAGTTTATAGTTGGTTCGTCATTGCGCTGTCTTCGCTTACCTAAACACTGAAGTTCACCCGATCATTAATTCAAAGAAAACCACGGTAAAACCAGCCATCAGCACCAAATGAGGTAAATTGTTCCAGAACGGACGTTGGGTAATTTTTAACAACGGATAGATGCTGAACGCTAAAATTGAAAGCAACGTCACCCCCTGTAAAAAACTCGCCACATCCATACTCCAGGTTAACGTTGGCAAA
Organism: Coleofasciculus chthonoplastes PCC 7420; assembly: GCF_000155555.1. Taxonomy (GTDB): domain Bacteria; phylum Cyanobacteriota; class Cyanobacteriia; order Cyanobacteriales; family Coleofasciculaceae; genus Coleofasciculus; species Coleofasciculus chthonoplastes_A. Next base: position 72,775 of record NZ_DS989875.1, on the reverse strand, counting down.
TTCGCGCCAGAATAACCAAAAGTACGAGCAATAACGGGCAGAATCTGACCGGCTTCCGTAATTCCGGCTGGCACATAATAGGCTAAATTCGCCGCTAACATCATGGGCAGATAGGCATAAATGACCTTTAAATAATCTGGCATTTCTTTGTCAAATAAACGCGCCAGTTGATGTGTCAAATAGGTGGCGACAAAGGGAATCAACAGCAACAACGTTACCACAGGGAACGCCGTCAACAAATGCTCAGAATCTAAGGGTATATTCCCAACACCCAACCATCCCAGAATCCGGTGCGAATAGTGCATAAAGACGCCGCCAAATAAGAGCAACATCAACGCCACTTCTGCCCAAAACCCTTGATGATTCTCCAATAAATCCACCGCCGGAAATCGCAAATTGAACTGTACTGAACGGTTCGGACAAGCCTTAAGACAGGTCATACATAACACACAATCTCGATTATCCTGTAACTGAGCCGGATGAGAATAGAGAGGACATCCTCCTGTGGCTTGTCCTTCATTCGGTAAGGGATTACTAAAATTAACAGGTGTCGCCTCACTACCTTTATAACAGCCAAAGGTACTGCATTGACTCCCACAAACTTGCTGAACCGATCGCACTTCAATCATAGAAAGTTTGGCAAACATCCCATTCATTCCACCAATGGGACAGAGATAGCGACACCAGAGGCGGCGTTCATAAATGACACTACAAATCACCGCACCCGCAGCAATTGCGACTAATAGCCAAGAGGACAGGTAAGGCGTATGAGGTAAATCCCAGAGTTTCTCCCACAAATAAATCGCTACAAATCCGGCAAATAACACCCAAGCGCCCCATTTATTTAACCATTTCGTGGGCCACGGTAAGAGTTGGCGCGGAAATATCCATAGGGAGACTTTTCTAATCCATTCCCCTGTAATCATAAACGGACATATTGCACACCAAAGGCGACCGACAAAGGCAAATAAAAAGAGGTAGAGGGGCCACCACCATGCCCAGAAAAAATTCAACGTAATACTGGCATCTCGGCTTTGCGGACCAATATATCCCATCACTGTCACTGGGATAAAAATCGCCATGACGATAAACCAGAACCGTTGGGGCCACCAGTCACTTAAGAGAAATTTACGTAACCAAGGTAGTTGGTTGAGTAAATCGACACGGAAGGCATTTTTCTTTGATTCTACAGACCAAAGAACCTGTTCTGGAATCACCGATTGTCCGGCGGGTGTCATCAAGACGGCGCGTTGCAGAATTCCTGCGAGTTCGGCAATATTTCCCGGATAATCATAACTGATTAAACGGCGCAAATTGGCTTGATCCAGTTGCAGGATTTCCTCGCGTTGGCGACAGAATTTATGGAGGAAATAGCGAGCAAATTCGGGAATATCTCCTTTACGTTGGGGGAGGCTAAAGAGTTTGATGGTATGAACATCTACCCCAGATAGGGCGATTTTTTGGGGACTGGCGAGGATCAGGCGCACCCAGGATTGGACAAGGGGTGGCGGTGAGGATTCCTCAGGTTCGGGGTTGGGATTGGGGGTAAAGCTGCCTGTTTTGATAAAGTGAATTAGGCGATCGCGCTCTTGGGGGGTTAAGAGATGGATATTATCAATCAGTAAACTCCCCCGTTCCAGCAGTTCAATCACCCCCAGTTGTTCTCCCTGTTTACCAAATAGGGCATCGGTATTCACCGCACCCGCTTCAGTTTTGGGTAACTCAGCGCAGTCAATTTCGGCAAACTGACGGTTTTGCAGGGATGAACCAGCATGAATTAACCCCGCCAAGAAGGTTTTGCCACTCCCGGCTGGGGCTTGAAACATGACAGGTTTTAGGTCATCCTGGGCTTGTTGAATCTGCGATCGCAGTTTTTTGGTGGCTTTACTCGTACCAATGATATCTTCTCCCCTGGGTACGGGCTGAATATAGCGCTGTAACCCCTGAATTCTCGCCTGTTCCTTTGCCATTCGCATGGCAAAGTTGGCTAAGTCTTGCGCCAATAGGGTATTAATTGCCCCTTGAAAGTCTGGATAGGTGCGACAGAGGGTACGAAACTCAGTTTGTCCGAGGAACCAAATTTCACTCTTTGTCAGGGCGACGGCGCTGGCGCGATAGCTAGCGGTGTCTTGGTTTTCTACTAATGGCACATAGCCAAAGGTTTCCCCCGCATTGCGATAGGTAATATGGGTTCTACCCACCAGAGAATGGCGATAAATCTCCACAGTTCCCCATTTGAGTAGATACAAACCCGCTGGCTGTAATCCTTGGCGATAGATTTCGCAATTCGGTTCCACTGTCAAGGGTTGAAATGCCCTCGCCATGGCTTGAATCGCAGCATCGCTAAGTTCGCCCCAAACTCGGTGAAAACTCAACCAGTTGCAGCATTCCTGAATTGCTTGATCATCTAGAGTAGTTCCGACATCATGGGTAGGTTGGAGAGGGAGTTGTTCAATTGGGCTGGCTGACATAAATTCGCCCCGGAAAACCTTAAATACGTTTTAACTTATCGGTTATTGACAAAGGACCAATGACCAATGACCAATGACAAATAACCCGTTACAATCGACGATAACAGCGCTCAAAAGCAGGTAAATGGCGATTAGCGGAAGCGTTACGCAATTGGGAGAAAGCTGCAACGATATCAGGTTCCTGAACAAAGGATGAAAAGCGATCGTACATTTTGAGATTCTCGATTTCGCCGTCTATGCTGATTTGACAGGCGGCTTTTAGGCTATCGGGTGCCTCAATCGTTCCAGTAAACGTATCTGCTGGTACTGGCACTCCATACTTCATGAACAGGGCTGCCAATCGTTGAGCGTGTCTGGCTTCGGCGTGAACAATATTACTAAATGGTCGCACACTACCGAACTTATTGATAACTGCTTCGTAGAAAGCGCGGGCTTTATATTCATCTTCGATGGCTTCAACCAACGCGGCTTGGGTTTCGGGGTTGAGTTGATACACAACATTACTGGGTTGTTGTGACGCAGTTTCAGCGAAGGCGCTGCTGCATGTCAGCACCATTGTTCCCAAAACCACGCCAGGGAATCGACACCCTCTGCGTCGTCGCCGATGGTTGCCCGTCTCTAGGGTTGTCTGGCGATGCCGACGATGCTTGTGCTGCCTTTGGTTATGGTGAAGGTTATTCATGGAGGTTTTCCTATCTATATCTCTATCGTTGCCTGATCCAGGCATCAACGAGGGATCACGTAAATGTTCTTCTGATTATTTTATATCACTATAAAGTTATTTAACAATCTTGTGGTTTCATCCGTAGTCTTCCCCATCTCCCCCATCTCCCCCATCTCTTAACGTTTCCGTATTCCGGCGTTCGATGAGTTTTAGGAGGATTTCGCCATGGAAGGAACGACTAATCGGATAGAAGTACGCCCAAGCTAAACCGCCCATGAGGACAATAGCGGGAATCGGACCAATCAGCAGACGAATCGTCCACAACGCTGATTCTGGTTGAGTCGTGGGTAACTGTTCAGAGGTGCTGGAGATAAACCCCGACATATCTAGGGATCTACCCACGAGGAATAGTGCGATCGCGACGGCAATTTTGTGTATTTGTACAACTAAGGCATAGAAAATACCCTCCCGTCGTTGTCCGGTGTTAAATTCATCAAAATCAACCACATCAGGAAGCATTGACCAGGGTACAATATAAGCCGTAGACAAACCCAGCCCCACAAACACCGCCAGAACATACATTAATGCCACTTGATTGGGTTGTAAGAAAAACAGTCCCATCAAGGCACAGACAGTGACAGGGATACCGATACAATAGATAATCCGTTTACCCACCCGTTTGGCGATCGCACTCCAGACAAATGTCATACTTAAGGCTGTCCCTTGAACAGTGAGCGCAGTTTGGGTAAAGTGGTGATCCGGTAATCCCATCCAATGCGTCACAAAAAAGGGCAGAATCGCTGCTGTTGTTTGCAGACTTAACCACGAACACAAATAAATCCCGATCACACAAATAAACGGGAAGTTGCTAAACGCAATCCGAAACTGTTGGGTGATGGGTAAAACGGATACCTGAGTCACCGATTCCCGTTGGGCTTCAATTTGCTTATAACGCTTATAGGTGCCAACAACACACAGGAAAACGGCTAAGGTAGCGACAACTGCACAAATTGTGCCCAGAATCCGATACTCTTGAGACTCATCATCAACGTATGCAAAAATAATCTGGGCTAAACCCAGGGAAAAAATACTCGCACCGATGCTAAACGACGCTTTAAAGCTAATTAAATCAATGCGCTCATCATAGCTTTGAGTGAGTTCAGCCGCTAACGCATTATGGGTGAGAACAACCGAAGTAAACGCGGCATAAAAGAGAATCCCAACTCCCCCATAATAGGCAAACAGTAGCCATTGATTCGAGGTAGGCGGAACAAACCACTGTAAACCAAAGCCAATCCCCAAAGGAATCGCCCCAATCAGCATCCACGGGTAACGCCGCCCTAACGGAGAACGAGTGCGATCGCTCAAATACCCGATCATCGGATCGTTAATCGCATCCCAAACCTTGCCAATCAGCAAAACACTCCCCGCCAAGGTGGGATTTAACCCCGCGACATTGGTGAGGAAAAACAGCAAGAAAAAGACTAAGATATTACCCGGAATCTCTCCTCCCAGTTCTCCAACTCCATAAGCGAGTTTGGTGGGCAAATTCAAGGGTTCACTGGGAGTTTTCTGGGGAAAAGGGTTAGCCATCAGGGAAGTTTACCACTCATTTTGAGCGATCATCTCACTTCTGATGGCAGATGACAAGGTTATCCTTCGTCTTATGTCCTTCGTCTTATGTCATTTGTCCTTTGTTTTCTTTTTCCGAATGACGTAGCTTGCTTTTCGCGAAGCGAGTATGATAAATGACGAATTTCACTTTGTCTACAGATAGTTAATTAATTGTCGTACATTTCGGCAACTTCGTGCAGCGACTTTTCAAATTCCAGGCGCTGTTGAGCATTGCGGAGAAAATAACCGCTCATCATTGCAGAAACTAATAACCGACTCAGATTTTCGCGGTTGGTCGTAACCGTGACATTAAAATGTTCATGAGGGAGTGCGCCTAACATTCCGATTAGGTTGCGTTCCATCACCTGAACCACTTCCGGATCGGGTTTAGAGAGTTGGGCGACGGTTTCTGGATGCAGAGACTGGACATATTGCCAGAGTAAGTTACCGCCTTCGCCTTCGCCATCAAAAAATTCTGGAACTCGATTGGACAGATTGTTCATGGTAATAATCGAAATTGGGTAGTGTCGTTTGTTTTCCTATCTCTTATCTTTTACTTTAATCAATCTTCTAGTCCTCGCCTAGTGAGTGCAACCGAACACCTGTGGCGGATTTTACGACGTGATCAACTATAGACTCACATTAAATAGGTGGACACAATAAAAGCTAACGGTGAAGATCGTCATTCGTCATTCGTCATTTAGTCGGGGCGGGTTTAGTTAAATCTGGGTATAACCAAAAAGATAGTAGTGAAACCCGCCCCTACACACTCCTTATAGGCGTAGGTTTTTTATTTTAGGGTGGGGACAAGACAACCCCCCTCACTGCTTCCGCCCAACCCTGAGAACCGGGTGCGGGTGCAACTTGCCATCCTTTACCGGATAAGCCGGGATTAATTCCTTTATTTCCAGGAACAATTACCGGACTATCCACCACTTCCAGCATCTCCAAGTCATTGGGACTATTACCTAAACCCAGGGTAGTAATTTTGGCATCAGGTCGAGCAGATTGGTAGGAATCTACTAACCACTGTACCGCTTTTCCTTTACCTGCTCCAGCACCAATCAAATGACAGAAGCGATCGCCAACAACTATCCGATATCCTAAGTCTTGTACAATTTTGTTCAGGCGTTCTGGTGTTACCTTCTTAGGAGTCAGAAAGGGTTCGGTAAACTCCCGCGCCTTGGCTTGTTTGGCTTCATCGGAGGACAACCCTGTCAAGTGACAAATCTCGGCTTCACTCATATCCCCAAATCCCTGCAAGGGTTCATTGAGGGCGGTGGCTATTTTCTCTAATCCCTGTCTTGCTTCAGCATAAGTACAACCTAAGCGATGCAGATAATAATCCCCCCATTGGTTACTTTTGGGTAAGGTTAAGTCGTTATAATCGAGGGGAACAAAGATACCGCTACCATTTTCTACAATAAACGGATCATTGATTTGTAGGGATTGGCGTAGCGTTTCGACTTCTAGGCGTGTCTTACTGGTAACCGGAATAACCGGAACCTGATTATTCTTTAAGGTATTGAGAACAGGAATCGCATTCTGATAACTGTAAGTATCAGAATCTATAAGTGTGCCATCTAAGTCGGTGAAAATGATTAAAACGTTTGTCATTCGTTATACCCAATTTGGGTTAGGCACCCCGATTATATAGCAGTAGACACATCGATTAGGACTTTCGGCACCATTGTAGAGACGCGCCATGGCGCGTCTCTACATAAATGATGTGTCCTAACCGCTATGGCGGTTGCTATAACTCAGTCCGCGCAGGCGGACTACCCTGTCAAGTACATTTTTTATCGGTTTGCTTGTGAAAGTCAGGTTGACCCATATCCAGGGCGCGATCGCAAACCCCCCTTTCCTCTTGCTCCACAATGACCGCCCGACAAGGTTTTTGATTCACCCCGTTAGGGGCGCGATCGCAAACCCTTCCTCTTGCTCCACAATGACTCTGACTTTTGTCAAGTACAATTTATACTAAATTAGATGAGCTTACCCTGTTGAGGCTGGTTAACAAAACCAGCGTGGACGTGCTGTTTTGTTGTGTCCGACTACTTAGAATATTTTGGTTTATTTATAGATTAACAAGAACATGGAACGTGGTTTACTCTGGTTACCCTTACTCGCTGTATTTATTTGGCTAGCTTGGTCAGGTTGGAATGAATATCAAAAAGTTGAGGCATATCGTGTATGGGCAGAACAATTTGAACGGGCAAAATATGATATTTATGCGGTACTGGGACAAAAGGGGAAGAATCTGACCTGGGGAAAACCGACTCGTTCGGGTCCGGTGGATATAGAAATCTTTTCTCTGAATGATGTCCAAAGCATTAAACTGGTAGTTGATGGGCAAATTGTTACCTTAGAGAATCCGCCCAAAAAAGGTCGCGCGATCGCACTAGAGTTTCTCCTCCCAGAATCCACAGTTCAGGTTCCGTTTACCGAAATTCCTCTGGCGGTGGAGTGGGGAAAATTTCTCCGGAATTATAAATAACCTTTGTCGGAGCAAATTTCACGAAGTAGCGACTAAGAGAGTCACTCTACAATGATATCTGATACCATGTCTAACCTCACCTAGAGCGTCGGTCAAGTATTCCGAGAAACCGGGTTTCTCGTGAGGATGACAACGAAATATCCAGCTTTCACCCAAAGAAACCCGGTTTCTAGACCGATATCCTAGAGAAAACCAAACCCGCCATGACTATTACACAATAGCTGTATTAAGCTGTATGAATCTTTGTTACTTTTTCCGGTTCCCGGTTCTTCCTTCCCTGTCTAGTAACAAATGACCAATGACCAATGACAAATGACAAATTGGAACGCTAAGTCCTGAAATTCGTCTTTAAGAATAATAGTTCTGGTGCTTTTTCTATGAAACCTATCTTACCTATTTTTGCGATTATCGGATTACTCCAGAGTTGCACCACCCCGGTGAACATTTCCTCTCAAGCCATAAGGAATCCCGCTAATTGCCCTAGCCAAACTGAACCCCTACCGATCGCGTCTGCTAATGATGAGGGACTGTATCAGCAATTTGATTATCACATTCGCGATATTATTACAGATGCTGATACGATTACCTTCCAGACGCAGCAGTATGATATTGTATTTTGCCGATTTGATCGCACTTGGACAGTAGAACCGGGAACGTTAGCCCCTGAATTCCAGACAGCTAATAATCCTGAACAATTCTCAGAAAATATCCAGAACCCTCCCTATCAAACTATTGAACTGAACGGAAAATCTTATCAATATCGCGTCATTCTCGAACCGAATCCCTTTGGCAATGAAGCCCAAGGAATTGAACCCAAAACGGTTGTCTTTGAACTGATTACTCCCAATAGCGAACAACCCCAACGTCACCCCCTCTATACCTTAGACCAAGTAAAGCAGGCTGAAGTCGGATTTTCCTTGGGAGTTCCGCGAATTACCTCCGCCCTCAGTTATGCGGATCGCCTATTTTTGTCCGTCGCATCGGAACAAGGGGAAGGATTTAGTGGTATCGCCACGATGGTTGGTTACAATCCCGATATGAATGAGTTGGTGGTGATTCAACCTGAAGAAATCCAAGGGCAACAAATTACTGATTTTGTCATCGCCGGAGATCCCGGCAATCCAGTCTTTTGGCTGGGAACACAAATCAGTGGTGAAGGGAATCCCTATTTATCCGGAATGGGATTAGTCGCCTATCGTCCTTCTCCCCCTAGTCTCAAATCCGGAACAATTACCTCTTACACTGTCCGCAATAGTCCAATAGTTGGCGCAATTCCTGATCAACTGCACTTAGAAGGCGATCGCCTCTGGGTGGGAACCGGAAACGGGGTTTGCCAGGTTCGTTGGCAAGGGGCAGATAATCCTGGAAATTGGTCTTGTTGGCGATTTGCAGCAAAGGCGGAACTACCGAGTCAGGGATTACCGATTTACCGCCGTTTATTAGCGGAAACTCCAGCCGTTACCCTTGACCCAGATCAGGTGGGAGACACGGTAGAGGTGTTATGGTGGTCTCCATTGGACTACCAAACCCAAAAAGGGCGGTATGAAGTTCGGTATGAGGATGGCTTTACCGTCACCTTAGACGAGGGGACGAGTTCTTGGTCTGAGAAATATGGGTCATCATGGCAACCTCGCCCTTGGCAACCGCCTTTCTACTGGGCGGGACACGAATGGCATTGGCAAGGCGATCGCTTTGTACGCGGTTTTGATCAAGTCGCCCTAAATTTCTTTGGTGGTGGACCTCTGGGAATTGTATCCGATCAGGATCAATGGACAGGGGAAAAGCCTGCCAATATGAACGTCTTGCGGGGTGATCTGGAAGTATTGGAATTAACAGAAACGACCACTAAGCTGAATTACCATTCAGGTTGGGTGGAGGAAGAGTTCCTCAATCCTTATTTCACGGTAGTACCCCAAAATCGTCCCTTCAATCCTCGTCCTAATCCTTTGAATGATCTTTAATCATAGATGAACTAAATAGGGGTTGCTGAATAAGTCTTGTGGTGGGGAGAGGCAATAGGGAATAGGCAACACCTCGGCTTCGCTCGGTGTGTCATGGGCAATGGTTTAAAGCCTCTGTCGAGGGAAAATTTGGCGCTGGCGGAGGCACAAATTCCAGGGTTTTGACGGTTATAGTGTAAAAACCTTGCACTTGTTGGGTAGAAAAATGGCTTAAAACCCTTATCTGGTCTAGCTTCCACACTCATGCAGCAAGCCCTAAATAGAAGTATAAGGGACTTGCGACTTAATCATGTACCAAGGAGACTTGGCTGAGTTCATGAATTCAGCTTTCCTCACTGGTACTTTATTTTTACGCTGCTCCCTAAGTAGGTCAGTGGAAATAAACTGAACCACGTTAAATTCTGTAAATATCCATTAAACCCTTACACTTACAAAGGACAAAGGACAAATGACGTAGCTTGCTTCTCAAGGGAGCGTTTTCCCTATTCATCTTTTACTCTACAATTTTGATTAACCAAGCCGTATTGGGTTAACCACAGGATTTGATGTATGAGCCAAGCCTTACAAGAGATGCAGTGTAGTGCAGGAGCAACCTTTGATCCAGCCCAGGTGCAAGTACCAGCCAGTTTCGGCAATGATGCAGCCGCCCTACAAGCCGCGCGTCAAGGGGTGGCTTTAGTTGACTTATCCCATTGGGGACTGCTGAAAATCTCTGATGAGGATAGACTGCGCTTTTTGCATAATCAAAGTACCAATGATTTCCAGAAACTGAAACCGGGACAGGGTTGTGATACAGTTTTTGTGACCTCAACTGCCCGTACTATTGATCTGGTAACCGCTTACGTCACGAAAGAGGCGGTATTACTATTGGTATCCCCTAATCGGCGTCAACAGTTACTCGAATGGCTTGATCGCTATATCTTTCCCATGGATCGGGTAGAATTGGCGGATATCTCCAATGATAGTGCGATTTTTAGCCTAATCGGACCCGAAAGTGATACCCTGTTGACCAAGCTAGGTGTCCAGTTGCCGATTGGTGATGTCTATGCCAGTCATCAACATCTCAATCTAAATGATATAGAGGTGCGAATTGCTAGAGGAAGTGGTTTTGCACTCCCTGGATATACCCTAATTGTCCCCGCCAGCAATGCAGCAAACCTATGGCAAACCTTAACTACAGCCAATGCTACACCAATGGGCGATCGCGTATGGCAACAGTTGCGAATTGAACAAGGGCGTCCGCTTCCTGATTATGAACTGACAGAGGATTATAATCCCCTAGAAGCAGGGTTATGGAATACGATTTCCTTTGATAAAGGATGTTATATCGGTCAGGAAACGATCGCGCGATTAAATACTTACAAAGGCGTCAAGCAGCAATTGTGGGGAGTGCGCTTACCCGTATCGGTGGAACCGGGAACTGTAATCACCGTGGATGGGGAAAAAGTGGGGAAGTTAACCAGTTGTACGCCAACGGAACAAGGTTACATCGGTTTAGCCTATATCCGCACCAAAGCCGGCGGCGTTGGGCTTCAGGTTCAGGTGGGAGAGATTGAGGGTGATGTTGTAGATGTTCCCTTTTTGACCCACGAGTATTATGGAAGTCAGTAGGGGCGGGTTTAGCCTTTAATTGTTGTATCCTACCGATAACCTTTCAACAAAACCCGCCCTTATTTCATTCTGCCCTTCTCGAAACCGCTATCTACCCAACAGGCTGATCTTGGAGTTGGGTTTCCTTCGTCAACCCAACCTACAAAGGTCAATGATACTTCCTATAGAGCATCACCTTCACGGGTTGTCCGTCTTTGATATGCCGTTGTACTACGGCGGGGACTTCATCGGGGTGAACCCGACAATACCATGTTTCTTCGGGTAAAACCACGACCATCGGACCATTGCCACATTCTCCCAGACAACGGCTACCGCTAACTATCACCCCATTAACAGGTAAAGCCTGAAACGCTGCCAAGACTTTGGCAGCACCTTGTTTGCGGCAAGTACGGTGCTGACATACCAGTATTTGTCTTGTTGGTTGTTGTGACAAAGGTGCTGACATATCAGTATGGGACTGAACAGTTTGTCTTAATTGTAACGATGCAGATACCTTTCCTGGGACATAAGACCAAGGACAACGGACAAAACATTAAGCTTTGTGAAGGAAATTGTTAAGCTGTATTTCAAAATGAGCCGCGATCGCACATTGCGGATGAAATCGCCAAAAGTCCGTGATACCATGCAATCCGTACCTCGAAAACGATTGGGAGAAAAAATGCCTGCACTAAGGGTTGCGGTTGTTGGTTCAGGACCTGCTGGCTCGTCTGCCGCAGAGACTCTAGCAAAAGCTGGAATCGAAACCTACTTGTTTGAGCGTAAGCTAGACAATGCTAAACCCTGTGGCGGAGCCATTCCGCTCTGTATGGTTAGTGAATTTGACCTGCCACCAGAAATTATTGATCGGCGAGTCAGAAAGATGAAGATGATCTCGCCATCGAATATAGAGGTGGACATCAACCTGGTAAAAGAAGACGAATATATTGGTATGTGCCGCCGGGAAATCCTGGATGGCTTCATGCGGAACCGCGCTGCTAAGCTCGGTGCAACTTTAATTAATGGCACTGTTCATAAACTCGATATTCCCACAAGTAATACAGAACCCTATACCCTTCACTACGCTGACCATTCCGATGGGAGTCTCAGTGGTGTACAAAAAACCCTGAAAGTAGACCTGGTGATTGGGGCTGATGGCGCGAATTCCCGCGTCGCTAAGGCAATTGACGCCGGGAACTACAATTATGCGATCGCCTTCCAAGAGCGGATTCGCCTGCCAGGGGACATGATGAACTACTATGAAGACCTGGCAGAAATGTATGTAGGTAACGACGTTTCGCCTGACTTCTACGCTTGGGTCTTCCCCAAATACGACCACGTTGCCGTTGGCACGGGGACGATGAAGGTGAACCAAGCCAAAATTAAAAAGCTACAGGCAGGGATTCGCGCTCGTGCAGCCAAGAAACTCGTCGGTGGTGAAATCATCAAAGTTGAGGCACACCCCATTCCAGAGCATCCCAGACCTCGCCGAGTCGTTGGTCGGGTGGCATTAGTTGGGGACGCGGCGGGAACGGTGACGAAATCGTCGGGTGAAGGGATTTACTTTGCGGCAAAATCCGCCCGGATGTGTGCCGAAACCATTGTCGAAACCTCTAATGGTGGAACTCGCATTCCCACGGAAGCGGATCTCAAGCTTTATCTCAAGCGCTGGGATAAGAAATATGGCATCACCTATAAGGTGCTGGATATTCTGCAAACCGTCTTCTATCGCTCCGATGCGACTCGTGAAGCGTTTGTAGAGATGTGTTCAGATCTGGATGTGCAGCGACTCACGTTTGATAGTTACTTGTACAAAACGGTTGTACCTGCTAATCCTTTAGTGCAGCTTAAAATTACTGCCAAGACGATTGGTAGTCTGTTACGCGGAAACGCTTTAGCACCGTAATCCTTTCTCTTGTCATCACTACAAAGGCGGCGGGGATGTGCATTCGCTTTGAGAATGTTCACCTAGCCGCCCTCATTGTCTATATCAGATGTTAAATATTAAGTTCTGATAAAGCAAATCGTGATATCTATAAAGTTTTTATAAAGATGACCCTTTTTTATTGGCAATCAGCAAATTAGGGGCTTACTATAAAAGTGCTGGTACATTCAACTCACTTATTCAACCAGCGAATCCTATACAGAAGCACTAACTGAACTCTCTATCTTTGAAGAAATATTCCTTGGGAGTCCCCTCTTTTCTAGTAAAAGGGGGGATTCTTCGTTGTGGCGTTCTTTATTGAGGAGAGCTTGCTATTTCACGCTCAATATAGTACATTTGTACCAAATTACAGCGTGATCCTCATGAAAACACTGCAAGCCGGACTTCAATTCCTGCGTTCCCAGTTCATGCAGCGTCAACCCCCTCGCGTCTTAAAAAAGCCACCTCGTCGGCGTTACCGTTCCCCCAATCCAGTTCCCCGAAAGGCAATCAAGGCACCCCCTCAACCCGTAAAGTCTCAACCGCCTTTATCCTTTGAGCTTGAATCGTCTGTGCGGATGCTACAGCAACGAACTAAAGACGGCTGGAGACGGTTAGAGTCTCAAGCGTCTCACATTAATCGGCTATCGACAGAACTAGAAGCGGCGTTGTTAGAACTCAAAGCGATCGCGTCACAAGTTAATACGGATTGGAAAACACTCCAGAAGATGCAGCATTCGTCAACACAGGCGATTATCCCTAACGTCTGTGAATATCAGATCACTAAGCTACCTTTAGTGCAGTACAAACCATCGGGTGTATTTCTACTGACGTCGCGATCGGTCGATTTATGCAAAGCTGAACGGGAAGCCACGGTGTTAGCACAAGTCTTGCGGCGTCGTACTCGACGTAAACGATTGAAACGTTAGTTCGGTTGCATAAAAGAACAAGTTAGAGGGCAGAAATTTTCCAGGAAACAATAAGCTACTCAGCATTGCAACCTGGCTTTCATCCTTTTAGTGCGTTTAGCGAAGCCATGCCGCAGGCTTTAGTGAAGCCATGCCGCAGGCTTTGCATCTTGCTCGCTACTAAGATCCAATTAAATACATGACAGCTTATCCCAGTTATCAAGGAGGTTAATTAAGAGGATTTGGTACACCTGATTAAGACGGCGAATGTTCGTCTAACCAACGTTCCAAATCCTCCAAACGATTTAAATCTAAAATCTCCTCGGTTAAATTTTCTAAGTCTTGCAAAGGCAAACGTTCAACCTTTGTACTTATCGCCTCTGGCAGTTCTCCAAAACGCTTTGTAAGTAGACGCATAACTAGAGCGATCGCTTCTTGCAAACGTCCTTTCTCTCTTCCTTTTGCTTCCCCTTGTTCTGCCGCATACGTTATCCGCCCTTTCTCATCTTGCAACATGATTCCCCGGCGCTCCACGACTTCTAGCTCTTCTACTGTCATTTTGGCTTGGTTAGCAATATTTAAAGCCAATTCTATCTCAGACACGTCTCCCAAATTATTAGGAATATTATCGAGACTAGCCGCTTCTCTTAGGAAGTAAATCCACTTATCGCTTAAACTGGTTAACTCTGACAAGGTCTTCTTGAATTTCGGTAGCTCTACGAAGATTAGCTGCAATTCTGGATCAGGATATTCAAAGTTTTTGTTTTTTTCCTGAAAAACAAATTGATTGATCACATCTGGGGTGTTATTAAACAGGATAAAGTCTGTAATCGTTACGCCGATCACTGGATTGAGAATCAGGTAATTTTCCCCAATTCCTAACTGATTGCTATAAGCTTTGCTTAGATTGTAAACAATCCGTTTGCTAAAAGCTGTTACCCGCGCTATTTGCATTTCAATAATAACAACAGAGCCGTTAGCTAAAACAGCTTTTATGTCTAAATAAGTATCTTTTAGAGTTATTGCCTGACCTGGATTATAAGGATTGGCAATTGTCAAGGATTGAATGATTTTGTCTCCCTTATAAATAATGGCATTTAGGAAACTGATTAAAACCTCTTTGCTTTGTTCTGAACCAAATATTTTTTTAAAGGCATAATCGACCTTGGGGCTGATAAATTTCATAGGTTTATCCCGGTTAAGTCTGAATTTAAAGGAGCGCTAGTAATCTTATTTTAGTAGTAAACAAGCGTCATGGCTTTTCTATTGGGTTGTGGTTATCCTGATGCGATCAAAAAAACAATAGGGAATCTGGCGCGTGCGTAGGGGCGGGTTTTACGATTATCTTTTTAGTTGCACCCAGATGTGACTAAACCCGCCCCGCCTTTCTCCGGTGAACAATCTCAACACCATTGGTTTTTTGAGGATAGGTACATTTATATCGCAACCATAGACTTTAACCTATGCCAGGGGTTTGCGATCGCGGCGAATGTCATCACTGCCACAAAAATTAATCTTTATTTACAACAATCTTGCCGGAGTTCGCCAAATCTGCGATCGCACGTTCTCTAAGTGACGTAAATCCAGGGTTTTTGGGGATCAGGGTGTCTCAGGGTTAGGGAATGCGATCGCGCCAAACCCCATCTATATCTCCCATTTCCCATCAGCGTTGAGCTGGAGTCAGGTGGCTAACGTGAGCCAGCTTAGTCAGGCTGGAAATCAATTGACCCTCTTTTTTGCTTTTGTTCATATTTATATAAAAAAAATACACAAAATTATAATAAATTGATTAAATTGGCTTCATAGTCACTCTGAAGCTATAAAAGCCTTTAAGCATTGATAGGCGTTATCGGATTGAGATTTAAAGCCCATCCCATTCCCACACCCCCTTTCATTTCTCAGGCAGTTATGTCAATAATGCGATTAGCAGGCAGCAAGCAACGGCTGACGACTCAGCCCAAGCCTAGATGCCAGCATATTTAACAGCTACGACAACATTTCAGTTTTGATCCAAACGATAGGAGACAACGAAGCGTGAAACTCTCAGTTTATGGAAAAGGCGGTATTGGTAAGTCCACAACAAGCTGTAATATCTCCGTAGCTTTAGCCAGACGTGGAAAAAAGGTGTTGCAAATTGGCTGCGATCCGAAACATGACAGCACCTTTACCCTGACAGGCTTCTTAATTCCCACGATTATCGATACGCTTCAGGAAAAGGATTATCACTACGAAGACGTTTGGCCCGAAGACGTTATCTATAAAGGTTATGGCGGCGTTGATTGCGTCGAAGCAGGTGGACCCCCTGCTGGTGCAGGTTGCGGTGGCTACGTTGTCGGTGAGACAGTGAAGCTACTCAAGGAACTTAATGCGTTTGACGAGTACGATGTAATTCTATTTGACGTTCTCGGTGACGTCGTTTGTGGGGGATTTGCTGCACCTCTGAACTATTCCGACTACTGCATGATCGTTACCGATAACGGCTTTGATGCGTTATTCGCGGCGAACCGAATTGCGGCGTCTGTACGTGAAAAAGCCCGTACCCACCCCTTACGCCTAGCTGGACTGATCGGCAATCGTACCTCGAAGCGGGATCTGATCGATAAGTATATTGAAGCTGTACCCATTCCCGTGTTGGAGATTCTGCCCTTAATTGAAGATATTCGCATTTCGCGGGTTAAAGGGAAAACCATTTTTGAAATGGCAGAAACTGATCCATCTCTGATACCTGTGTGTGATTACTATCTGAATATTGCTGATCAAGTGTTGGCGCGTCCCGAAGGTGTCGTTCCCAATGACTCCCCCGATCGCGAGTTGTTCTCTTTACTGTCTGACTTCTACCTGAATCCCCAACAACCTAAGGTAACGTCAGAGGAAGAAGAACTTGACCTGATGATGGTGTAATTGGTCATTTGTCATTTGTCCTTTGTCATTAGTTATGGCGTTGAGACATTGGGTTAAGGGCGGGTTTTGTTGATAGTGAGGTAGGGCGGGTTTTGTTGTTCATTGATCAGTAACAAGTCGTTTGAGTGGCTAACCCCCGCCCCTACAACCCGCCCCTATAATTGTGGCTGAATCCAGCCCTACCATAAGACGTTGGACTTCTTATAGATAGAAACTTACCTGAGAAACGAGGAGAGAAGAACTTTTTATGACTACAGATCAAACCCCCCAATCGCTAGAGTTTGAATGTGAAACTGGAAATTACCATACATTTTGCCCGATTAGCTGTGTAGCTTGGCTTTATCAGAAGATTGAAGATAGTTTCTTCTTAGTGATTGGGACGAAAACCTGTGGTTACTTCCTGCAAAATGCCATGGGGGTGATGATTTTCGCCGAACCTCGTTATGCGATGGCGGAATTGGAAGAAGGAGATATTTCCGCCCAATTAAATGACTACGAAGAACTGAAGCGGTTATGTTTACAGATTAAGCGCGATCGCAACCCTAGTGTAATTGTCTGGATTGGCACTTGCACCACCGAAATCATTAAGATGGATTTGGAAGGCTTAGCGCCGAAGTTAGAAGCCGAGCTTGGGATTCCCATTGTTACAGCGCGGGCGAATGGGTTGGACTATGCGTTCACTCAAGGGGAAGATACCGTTCTGGCGGCGATGGCGCACAAATGTCCGAAAGAAGCACCCAAGGTAGAAGCGGAAAAAGAAGAACGGAATGCGATTTCCAAACTACTCAACTTCGGACGCCAGAAAGAAGACGTTGCGGCGGAAGAATCAGAGTATGTGGATCATCCTCCCCTGGTATTATTTGGGTCATTACCTGACCCCGTGGTAACGAATCTTACCCTGGAACTGAAGAAGCAAGGAATTAAAGTTTCCGGTTGGTTACCCGCGAAGCGATATACGGAACTTCCGGTGATTGAAGAAGGGTATTATGTCGCAGGTGTCAACCCCTTCTTAAGCCGCACCGCCACAACCTTAATGCGTCGCCGCAAGTGTAAATTAATTGGCGCACCGTTCCCCATTGGACCCGATGGGACTCGCGCCTGGATTGAAAAGATTTGTTCCGTGTTTGGAATTGAACCGAAGGGATTAGACGAACGGGAAGCCCATATTTGGGAAAACTTGGAAGAGTATGTCAAGTTAGTACGGGGTAAATCGGTTTTCTTCATGGGGGATAACTTACTGGAAATTTCCCTGGCTCGTTTCTTAATTCGCTGTGGAATGACTTGTCCAGAAATTGGCATTCCCTATATGGATAAGCGGTATCAGAAAGCGGAATTGGATCTGCTGGAGAAAACCTGTCAGGAGATGGGAGTACCGACACCAAAGATTATCGAGAAACCGGATAACTACAATCAAATTCAGCGAATTTATGAGTCGAAACCGGACTTGGTGATTACGGGAATGGCTCATGCAAATCCCTTAGAAGCGCGAGGAATTAATACTAAGTGGTCCGTTGAGTTTACATTTGCTCAGATTCACGGCTTTACCAATGCGCGGGATATTCTGGAATTAGCAACTCGTCCTCTGCGCCGCAATAACAGCCTCAAGGATTTGGGTTGGGATAAGTTGGTGAAAGAAGAAGCGAAGGTTTGATCTCTCCTCCTTTGAGATCTCTCCTACCCCCCGGATTCCGGGGGGTTTATTTTTTAGTTTTATGCAATGGCGACTGGAAGTCGCAGCTACACAAACAAAGTCCGCCTGCGCGGACTAAATTTATAAAGCGGGTAGTCAACCCGGATTGGGTATGAGAGGGTGCGATCGTTTGTAGTAGCCACTTTAGTGGCTAAAAAAGGTTTATCCGCTCTTGAATATGCTGTAATTGTAGAGGATAGGTGTTTAGTCTTGCCTAAAAATACCCGACTGCTCTAAAGTGGAACACTAACCATTATTGAGCTGGTAAAATTAGTGATTCATAGCGGGGCAGATCACCAACCCCAAGAGACTACAACAACCGCTAATGTAGTCAAGCGAGTTACCGTACCTATAACACTCTACGCCTTTGGTAACAGACAACGCCCTCGTCCACCGCGTCAAAATAAAGATATTGCTGTTGACAATGATTGTGTAAAACCGACAAACCCACCAACAGGAGCATCTACCTTTGGCGATGTTCAATACGCACCACTCACAGGACACTACCACAAGCTTAATCAGAATACACAATTACCTGAAGGTCTTGATGTAATCGCTGATGGTAGAGAGGTGGGTGGTACTCACTCACCAACCCATCATACAATTTACCCCAGTCGAGAAATGCCATTTACAGAATTTGTGGAAAAATTTCTAAGTAGTGGATGGGTGTACGCTGGTAAGAAGGAAATAAGATAGGGATAAAAGTTAAAAGCCATGTTTCAAAAGCAACCCCCAAAAAACGACATCGAACTTTGGCAGAAAGTGTTTGACCAAGAAACTGCCTATATTCAAGCTCGCCAAGACTTCCTCAATAATTCTCCTGACCGAATCGGATTCATCAAGAAAGCTTTACACAATCCTACTGAAAGAGGTACAGCACTGAGACTCATGGAGTATCTAAAACTCGAAGAGCGTCAAAGCTTGTTTGATGACTTGCTTGAATTAGCGAGTGTCTCTCAGTCAGATATTGAACTTTGCCGGAAAGCTATTCTTTCGCTCCCTAAAAATTGGCTTTTAGCCAACATTGAAAAGAGCGCTGAACCCTTACTCCAAGATGGAACAGATGAAGAGTATAGGCGATTACTAGAATTATATCTTGATATTGATAGAGAACTGGTTAAAAGACTTGCCCATAGAGCGGTGGATCATGATGATCCAGATATTCGTGAAGTTGGGGAGGATTTCCAGAACTACCTGGAGAATCAGCATACTATTCTATCAGCAATTTAATCCGCGATCGCCCTTAATAAATCTAAGATACGGGAGAATAAAAAAAGATGAGTGTTGTAATTCCTAATGAAATCGTCAAAGCCAGTGGGATGTCAGCGGAAGAGTTGATGTTAGAGTTAGTTATTCTACTCTTTCAAAAAGATAAAATATCTTTGGGGAAAGCCAGTGAGTTAGTAGGGATGAATCAACTCCGATTTCAGCGATTGCTAGCTGAGCGTAATATTTGCATCCATTATGATGTAGTTGAGTTTCAAGAAGATCTGAAGAGCTTACAAGAACGAGGTTGGCTGTGATCATAGTCAGTGACAATGAAGTTGATAAGGAGTACCCGTTGTGACAGATTTGAAAAACATAAACGAAGAATTCTCTGAGGAAGATACTGATATTGATAATGGCAACTGGAGCGAGTTTGAGGAAGAGGAGATTGAGCCAGAGGAAGAAGAAACCACTGAACCTTTTGATCCAACTAAGATTAGGGTTGATACCAGATCAATGACTATCGACTTAGTGCTTTCACGCATTGAGCATGATGAACTTGACTTAGCACCTAATTTTCAACGTCGAGCAGGAATCTGGACTGATGCCGCTAAAAGCAGACTAATTGAGTCTATCTTAATTCGTATTCCATTACCAGCATTCTACATGGATGCAACCAATGAGGATAAATGGTTAGTTGTAGATGGTTTACAACGATTAACTGCACTAAAACAGTTTGTTATTGATAAGCAACTTAGACTAATTGGACTGGAGTATCTCAACGAAATAGAGAATAATAGTTATGAGGAAATTCCTCGAAAGTATCAGCGTCGAATTCAGGAAACTCAAATAACAGTTTATCTAATTGAAAAAGGCACACCTCCGAAGGTTAAATTTAATATATTCAAACGTATTAACACAGGTGGATTACCTCTATCTGCACAGGAAATACGCCATGCAATTAACCAGGGTAAAGCAACAAAAATTTTGTCTAAACTAGCTGAATCTACAGAATTCAAGAGATCCACAAGTATTACAAAAAAAAGTATAATTCGCATGGAAGATCATGAATTTGTATTGAGGTTCTTGGCTTTTATGATTACTGATTACAGAAATTACAAATCAAAAATATTAGATGATTTTCTCAATGATACAATGATAAAATTGAATGGGATGACAGACGATAAATTAAGTAATTTTGAACATGAGTTTACAAAATCTATGAATGCAGCACATGAAATATTTGGTAAATATGCTTTTCGCAAGCGATCTCAAGCTAATCTCAAAAGAAAATATCCACTCAATAAAGCTTTGTTTGAATCTTGGTCAGTCAATCTTGCTAAAATCAGTTCTGACAATTTGAATATACTCAAAGAAAGGAAAGAATCTCTCAATAAAAACTTTATTAATCTAATGGAAACAGATGAAGAATTTATGGGAGCTATTTCTCAAGGTACTGGCAAAGTTAATCAAGTAAAACATCGATTTGGTACTATTGAAAAATTAATAAAGGAAGTGCTGACATGATTCATTCATTATGCTTGAAAAACTTTAAACCTTTTGAATGTGAGGATCTTAACTTTAGATATCTCACTCTGCTTTCTGGTCTCAACAGCACAGGTAAATCCTCAGTACTTCAAGCACTTCTTTTGCTACGTCAATCCTACCAACAAAGTTTATTACCAGACGTAGGTTTAGCTCTGAATGGTGACTTGGTTTGTATCGGTACAGCTCAAGATGCTCTTTTTGAGGGAGCCAAAGAAGACTCAATCAGTTTTGAGCTGGTTTGGGAGGATGGTAAGAAAGGGATATGGCGTTTTAATTACGACCAAGAGGCAGATGTGATAGCTCTTTCCTCACCCAAAACTGCTTCCGATGTCTATAAATTCAGTCTTTTTAGTGATAAGTTCCACTATATTCAAGCAGAACGTATTGGTTCCAGGACATATACCGAGTAAGGTAACTCCAGAAAGTGAATCAAGGCTCCAGAAGTTGAAAAATAAGTTAACCTTTATCTGTCCTGATGGTAACGAGCGTATCTTCAGTTTACATGTTCGCATGACGCCAGGAGCTTGGCGACTTCATTTTTCGGTAGACTTAGAACCAGGTAAGATAATTATTGGATACATTGGTTCCAAAATATTATAATTAGTCGGGCATTGATCGGCTCCTGCGATTCGCATTCCCTAATTCAGAGCAGTCATCTAAGTCATACCTGAGATTTCATCATACAATTTTAGCAGCTGTTCGGCATTTAAACCTTAATGTCAACAACTGCAAAATCGTTGTAATGCGTTTAGCGAAGCCATGCCGCAGGCTTTGCATCTTGCTCGCTACCCATTCCCAATTTAAATGCGTGACAGCTTAACCAGGAACGATCGCGTCTGGGGTAATTGCGTTTGTCTGTCAATAGAAGCCAATGACAAATGACGATGATTATGTCGTCAAAGAATCGTCTACGCTCTCTTTAGAGATAACGAATCCTTAAACTTCTGCTAAGATATTACGGATTTATTAAGCAAAAGTAGTATATAAACAAAGAAGTTGATAAAGTTATACATTATTTAAACTATCAACAGAGTTATTCTCGTTGATGGTATCTTGAGGTCTGAGGAGTCAATATGTCAAAAATCCCGGTTCAGATAGGCGTAGCCTTAGCGACATTGATGACTGGTGGTATCGCCAGTGCGACGGTGCAAACACCGATTGAACCAATGAAGTTCGATCGCACCCCCACCACGATGCCGATCGCACAAGCTCAACTGCTGGATCAATTATGGCAACAGGTGAGCCAGTTACGGGGTGTGGGTAAGTATCGTGAAGCAATAGCCATCCTAGAACGAATTGTGCAGATTCAGCCAGAGGCTTTCTTGGCGTGGTATTGGCGCGGCGAGATATTCAGTAGTTGGGGACAGTACGAAAGTGCGATCGCATCCTACGATGAAGCGCTTCGACTTCAACCCAGTTATCTTTTAGCTCAGTATAAGAAAGGACAAGCCTTATACGAACTCCAACGCTATCAGGCGGCGGTGACAACTTGGCAACAAACCTTAACCTTAAACGCCGAATCGGAGTATGAACAAACCTTAATTACTACAGTCATACCCAAGCAAATTGCCCAAGTGCTGTCTTATGAGTTGCGACAGTATAATCAGGCGCTCTCCATCTATGATCAACTTTTGCAAATTGATGAGCAGATGGCGTCAGTTTGGGTGGAACGCGCCGCCGCACTGTATAAACTCGAACGGTATCAAGACGCGGTAGCCAGTTGTGATCAAGCCTTAGAACTTGAACCGCGAAACGCCCTCGCCTGGAAACGACGCGGATTAGCACTGTATCAATTAGAGCGTTACGAACAAGCGATCGCGTCTTTAGAACGAGCGGCGAGTTTTAACGGCACAGATTTAGAAGTAACCACCTTACTCTCTATTCTTACCACCTCTGGCGAATCTACCACCGAAGTTCGTGGCGCCCAACAGCGACTTGTAGCGCTGCAAGCCGAAATTCGCACCGCCGAAGCCCGATTAGAGACGTTGCGGAATGAACGCCAAACCGTCACCGCCCAATTTGAATCCTCCCAATCCACGATGCGTCAATCGCAACAGCGATTAGTCGCCCTGCGCGAAGAAATTCAAACCGCCCAAACTCAACTCCAATCCTTCCAAGTCGAAATCCGGGAATCTCGACAACAGTTAATCGCCATTCGAGAAGAAATTGAAACCACCCAAGCCCAACTCGAATCCTCTCAAGCATCGGTGCGCCAATCTCAACAACGGTTAGTCGAAGTGCGAGAGGAAATTACCAGCGCCCAAGCCCAACTGACATCACTCCAAAGTGAACGCCAAACCTTAGAAGCCAGACTGGTTGAGGTACGGGAGGAAATTGAGACATCTCAAGAACGCCTGGAAGCCTCTCAAGCTTCGGTGCGCCGCTCTCAACAACAGTTAGTTGAAGTACGCCAAGAGATTAGTACTGCACAGGTAGAACTTGAATCACTCCAAAGTGAACGCCAAACTCGAGAGGCGAGACTGGTGGCGATACAGGAGGAAATTGAGACATCTCAAGAACGTCTGGAATCCTCTCAATTGTCTGTGCGACAATCTCAACAACGATTAGTCGAAGTGCGAGAGGAAGTGAGTAGCGCTCAAGCCCAACTGACATCCCTACAGAGTGAACGCCAAACCTTAGAAGCAAGACTGGTAGCGGTACGGGAGGAAATTGAGACATCTCAAGAACGGCTGGAAGCCTCTCAATTGTCTGTGCGACAATCTCAACAACAGTTAGTTGCAGTTCGGGAAGAGATTAGTACTGCACAGGTAGAATTTGAATCACTCCAAGGTGAACGCCAAACCTTAGAAGCGAGACTGGTTGAGGTACGAGAGGAAATCGAAACCGTTCAAGAACGCCTGGAATCCTCTCAATCTTCGGTGCGACAATCGCAACAACGGTTAGTTGAAGTGCGACAAGAGGTTAGCAGCGCCGAAGCCAGAGTTGAGTCGCTTCAGAGTGAACGGCAAAGCTTAGAAGCCCAACTGGTAGCGGTACGTGGTGAAATCGAAACGGCTCAAGAACGCCTGGAAGTCTCTCGCCGTGAATTTAGCAGCGTACAACAGCGTTTAAGTACATTACAAGGCGAAATCCAAACCACCGAACAACGAATCGCGACGGCTCGAACTGAACTGCGTCAGTTGGAAGAGCGCAAGACAGTGGAAGCTGAGACATTACAGACTTTGCAAGTTCAGTATTGCGGTTTACAAGAAGATTTGAGTGAATTGGAAGTCGGGATACGTCGCCTCCGGGGGGCGCAACTTGCATCTGATGCAGTTCAACGCTGTCAATTGTCCGATGACGATGCTTTCTGAGGGTAAATTCATTGGAATCCCTGTGACGAAAGAATCCCCGCCCTTATAGAATCCCCGCCCTTATAGGGCGGGGAGTATCAAGAAATGCCAGCCGAGCGATTATAGGTGCCAATACCAACCGAAACCAGTCTGTCAGCCTGAGTAACGGCTATCGAATTACCTTTTCACGGGCTCTGGAGAACCTCTCTCCAAACCTCTCTCCTGCTCTTGAGAAGGCTTTGAATTCTCCCCCGTTTCGTAGTAGGCACTTTAGTGCTATAAGCGCTAAAGCGCTGACTACAAACTCTAAAGTCAGTGCCATTCGACTTTAAGATAGTGTAGGGGAACGATATGTCGTTCCCCTACAGATGGTGATTCAATGGTAAAACCTATTAAGCAATTTCTCGCGAATCGTGATAACACCAAGCCAATACAGTCGCACCGACAATTAATTTAATCGCTTCTAGGAACCAATAGCCTTCATGCATCTCAACCATTCCGCTTGCCATACCCGTTGCTGGCTCAAACAGATTCAGTTGCATCGCTAGAGCGCTCATCTGGGGCGTCATGATGTAGGTATTAATGATAGCAATTGCTAACAGAAGCCCAGATAATAGGATCGACCAGCGTCGGACATGATGATAGAGATTAGATGTGCCACGTATTGCCAAAAGGCTGGTTAAAACTAAAGCGGCACAGAGTAACTCGATCCGATTAAACATCCAGAAAATCGAATAACCCGCACTGGCAAAACTGGCGTCGTTCAACATTCCAGCCGTTCCCAGAGTGGGCATGATCACGAAGTCTAGAATAAAGCTACTACTTAACCACAGACCCAAGACAAACAGAGCAATCGTTTGCCAGGTGGGTTGCTTTGTGCTAGTCCCAAAAACAGCATTCATAATTTTTCCTTGAATTCCTCTGTTATTTTTAGCTTAACCAAGATTAGAGCAAAAAAATGTAAAATATTCTTGCGAAGCACTCGCGATAATGTTGCGTTTTTTTAAGTTGTCATTCGTCATTCGTCATTCTTCATTCGTCAATTTGGCGATCGCCCCGGTAATCCAGGATATGCTGTAGCTGCCCTGTCTCAGCCGAATCGCCTGGTTATCGTTGCACCGGGAGAGACGGGGAATGGGCAACGGACACTGAATGTGGAGAGCGATCGCGCTTTTGGATGGTATCTGATCCCAAACGGCACAACAGAACAGTTTTTACGGGAGAATCCCGACAATTTACTGGGGAATTCGCCCTTAGCCTTTTTCTCATTCATTGCCGCGAACCCCAATGGGATAGATAATTTCTGGCGACTGTCCCCCAATGAATTTGCCTGGACAGACCTGACAAACGATAGTGATATCGACTTTAATGATGTAATGATAGGCATTCAGTTTGGCTAATTTTCTCTCTCATCGTTTCTACCCATAAAGCACCATGAAAGCGACCTCTCTCACACCCCTGCAACGATTAAAAATCCCCCCCTATTGGCTGCTTGCCATAGCGGCTGGCTTAGTTGCCATCTATATGACACTCAGTTGGAAAGCCGGAGACGAAGCCCAGCTTGGCATGAGTGTCTTGTTTTGGCTAGCGGTTGGTTCCCTGCTGTGGGGCAAACGCCAGGAGTTAAACCTGGAAAGTGAAGTTGTCCCAAGTATCGCTGGGGCGCTAGTCATTGGCTTTGTCCTCTGGTATAGCGCCCACATCAGTGGGTTGAGGCTAACTAATGAAAATGTGCAGAGGTTAGCACCGTTACTGCGCCTGCTGCCCTTTATTTCTGTCGTCGGTGTCGCCTTACTTGCCTCTGGGTTTAAAGGATTCAAACAATACTGGCAAGAAGTAACGATTCTGTTTTTTCTCGGTGGACCGGCGACAATTGCCTCATTTATACCGGATATTTCGCCGATCACAGCTATATTTTCGGCGTTCATGCTGCACTATATGGGCTTTCAGGTCTATCTGTACGATAAGGTCTTTATTAACCTGCCTGATGGCGGCGTTAAGGTGTATCATGGCTGTTCCGGTATGGAAGCGATGACTTATGTGCTGGGACTATCGGTGATTTGCCTAATCATGTTTCCCATCAGTCGCCGCAAGCAGTATTTTGTGCCAATCATGGCGTTGGTTGTCGGATTTGTGGTCAATAGCTTCCGGGTGGCGTTGATGGCGGTGCTGGCAAATGCCCAAAATATGGAAGCCTTTAAATACTGGCATGAAGGCGAAGGTTCTCTAGTCTTCGGGATGATTTCTGTGATGGTTTTCGGCGTGTTCTACTGGTTGCTGTTGCGGCTGGAGGACACGAGTTCTCCGGAGACTGAGGAGGCATAATGTCCTGGAAACAGGTGCGGATTTTTGTGTTAGCACTGATTTTTGGTGCGGTTCTCGTGGTGTTGCTGAAAGTCATTCTGGCAACTCTGGCTGAGAAAGGGCAAGGAAAGTCAGCAGCTAGGCTTCCCAGGGTTGAGTCCCTGGCGTTGCAGCCGTCGGTAGAGATGGGCTACGGCACGTCTTTACAGTCGGAAGCTGGCATGAATTGAAATTGTGTATAGGTAGTGAGCAAGATGCAAAGCCTGCGGCATGGCTTCGCTAAACACACTACAAGGATTTCCCAATTCTTGGCATTATGGTTTAAATGCCGAACAACTTACCCCTCATGATTTAGACAATCTGTTTCCAGAGGTAGGGAAAAAGAGATAATCTATTGAACGTTAAACGTCATTAGTCTGCTAACTAATGAATTAGTTGTGATCATTATGTCGGACATAAGACGTAGCCTGCTTCTCAAGGGAGCAAGTATGACAAATGATATAAGACTAATGACGAATGACAAATAACCGATAATTAAAACCATGACGCAATCAGAAGAAAAAGATAAATTTGTTCCCGCGATCGACCAACTGTGGAAGTTTAGCGCTGGTTTATCCAAGTCAATCGCAGTGGCGCGGTGGATCGGCTATGGGTTATTAGTTTTGGCATTTTTCGATGTCGTAGAGATATTTGTACCTCCGGTGTTGATGAATCCCGCTTGGGAGTTTCAGACTATCGGACAATTGGTGGAACGGGTTCCTGTACCGTTGCTGGGATTGGCGCTGGTGTTTCTAGGCGAACGAGATCAACGTACTCGATGGGAACCTCTGATTCTAAATATTTTGTCCTGGCTAGCTTTGCTGGTGGGGGTTTTGTACTTTTTACTGGTTCCCTTGGGAATTGTGGACACAATACGGCTGGACACGCGGAACACGGATGACATTACTCGGCAAGTTGAACAGCGCCAAGAGCAAATTCAACAGGTGAGAGAGGCGCTAGGACAAGCGACGACTGTAGAACAGATGCAGTTTCTGATTAGTCAATTGGATAGTCAAGGGCGCACGCCACAGATTCAAGGTACTGAGCAGTTAGCTGAGGTGAAGGAGCAGCTTTCGACATTTTTGGAACAGGGTGAGACACGGATGCAGGAGGACGCTCAATCCCAGAAGAAGTCTCGGCGCTTACGGTTACTGGAGAATTCGGTGAAGTGGAATTTGGGCGCTTTGGTTTCTGGGGCGTTGTTTGTCAGTATTTGGCGCTTAACGGGTTGGGCAAGACGTAGCGAGTGATTCCAGGTTTTTGTTGGGACATCTCACACGGAAGCGAGTGTGTCATTGGAGAATGAAGCGATCGCGCATAGAATCTCAACAGATGTTCTGGCGGTTCGGGATCAAAAAATAAATGTAGGACTTAAGCCCACACGCCATTTATGTATGGTAGGGACACGATATTATCGTGTCCCTACTTCCTTCTCTTATTCAGCAGGTTGGTTCCCCTGGTTCCATTAGAGGACTGGGAAGCTTCTATGTATTTCTACGGTGCGGTCTATCAAGACGGCAAATCACGATATCTCTAATGTAACCAGACTCGAAAATCCTCAGCCTCTTACTATACCTAGTTTTCAGCCGGAATAATGTCGCCATTTTTACCGTATTTCCACGGAAATCCCAGACATCTTCATCAAAACTTTAAATTAAGGGTTAATTTTCCGGATATCTTCATCGAAGCTTTATAGACATGTATCGAAGGTTACTTTATATTGAACGATAGAGCGAATTCAATGAAGCTCAAGCCAGATATGGCAAGCGATTCAGGGTTTTGCTCACATCCAGCAACTATCTAATATTGAATTGAGTTAACTAGTCCTAAACAGCACTGACATGAAACGTTCTGCTTTTGTTCCCTCGGTTTTAGCTGCTACTGGCGTAGCCGCCGTCAGGTCTAAAAGTAATCAAATATAAGCCTATTTTAGGGACTCCCTTTAGTAAATCAAGCTAGCTTGTCCTTAATAACTGAGCAACAAAAGCTATCCTTATTCATACGTCATAAGTTATATAAAAAAGCATTCCAACCTATGTATTCTGCCTTTTGTTTGGCTTTGTTGAGCAATTCAGGAGGTAAGTTGGTTTTATTTATGAGTCTCACCAATACTCTGTTGGGTTTCACTTCGTTCAACCCAACCTACAACAACTAAAACAAGTAACTTAGCCAATATCACAACAAGCTTGACCCCCAAGAGTCTTCCTGCGTCAAAAAACCAGGCTGGGGGTCTTCTTTGTGGTTATTTTTACTCAAGAGGGCATGAATACCGATACTTTGATCAAATTCTCAAATCCTTACCCAATAAGGCATCTCACCTTATAGCGATTAATCTTTATGGAAAGTTTACACAAATTAACTCATTCTTCATTGCAACTTTACCCAACCCCTAAGTGAAGTCCCTTATAGTGTGAATATAGAAAAGCAAACACGCCGAA
Organism: Coleofasciculus chthonoplastes PCC 7420; assembly: GCF_000155555.1. Lineage (GTDB taxonomy): Bacteria > Cyanobacteriota > Cyanobacteriia > Cyanobacteriales > Coleofasciculaceae > Coleofasciculus > Coleofasciculus chthonoplastes_A. The sequence continues at coordinate 43,730 of NZ_DS989875.1, read as the reverse complement.
GCAAATCAGTCCAAACGCTTCAGCAATCAAGTTATCTAGTCCTAAGGAGTCCTGACATGAAATTCTCTTCTCTCGTTCCCTCTGTTATCGCCGCTGCTGGAATCGCTGTTACCGCAAGTATGATGCCTGCTGAAGCCGCCATGTTTGGATTTAACAACATTCAAGGTGGTGACACATTTGGAGATTCGATAGTTAATCAATTCTCCTTTGATGTAACTGACGCTGGTAGTGGACAAGTTTCTTTTAAATTCAATAACGCAGGTCCAGCGTCTTCAACAATTACGCAGATTTATTGGGATGACATGGATGGCATTTTGTCTAGCCTCTCCCTAGATTCCAGTAAGACTTCAGCGTCTGGCGTAAACTTTACAATTCCCAACAACGTTGGCAATCTTCCTCAAGGTAATAATCTAACTCCAAGCTTTGATGAAAATTTTGAAGTGGCACGTAGTAATGGACAAGGTGGCGCGGCGAATGGAATCGACTCAGGTGAAATGCTAGGTGTGTTATTTAATGGCTCGTTTGATAGTATTATTGCCGGCTTAAATGATGGTTCGCTGCGGGTTGGCATGCATGTTCAACGCATTGGTACTGCTAGCCAAAGTGATGCTTATGTTAACGCTCCTGGCAATCCTACTCAAGATGTTCCCGAACCCCTCACCATCTTAGGTTCCGCTACTGCTCTAGGAATCGGCGGTTTGCTCAAGCGCCAACAGTCCAAAAAGAACAACAAGGCTTAATTGAGTCTCAAGTAATTCCCTCCGAGTTTACATAGTAGAAGCCCAGTAAACTCCTTCTGTCGAGTCAAGCAGAAGGGGTTATTTTTTTGTCATTCGTCATTCGTCATTTGTCATTTGTCATCAGTCTTGTAGGGTGGGTTAGGCGGGAATTTAATCAAGACAATCACCCTTCAGTGAAATATCCGCCGTAACCCACCAATGCATTGAATAATGATGCGTTATACAGCAGTTTGCTCTGCT
>NZ_DS989875.1:2685-42650 GCF_000155555.1 Coleofasciculus chthonoplastes PCC 7420 | reverse complement strand
CCATGGAAGAAAAAGCGAAGCATCCTTTGGTCTCCCCCTTTTTAAGGGGGACGGAAGGGGGATCTAAAAGGGGGACGGAAGGGGGATCTAAAAGGGGGACGGAAGGGGGATCTAAAAGGGGGACGGGAGGGGGATCTGAAGGGGGACTTTGATCTACTGTACTTTATTACAGCGCAAAGCTGTGAATGGTGCGTTACGCTGCGCTAACGCACCCTACAAATAATCGATTTTAAAGCGTACATTGATACACCAATTAAGATGACTGGTTGATAAATTCCTCTAAGGATTCCACCTCTAAAACAACTTCCCCTAAACCTTCCAATTGATGAATATCTTTTTTCACACCTGTGTCCATCGCAGCGGTAGACGGTGACATGAGTTCGATAATCACTCACATCAGGATAGCGACCTTTTTCTTGCCAAACAACCCAGCCTTGGCGTTCGCACTCACCATCTACATTCAGAACCACAAAGAAATCAGATCCTCTAAAATCGCGATCGCGAATCTGCTGACCGTGGTGATATCAAACCTAATAGGTACTGTTTGTTCAGTAGTCAACTTAAAAAGAAGTAACCACAAAGGATAACGCCGTCCTCTTGCGGCACGAAAATCTGGCACTTAGCTTAAGGCTTCCAAGAGATTGCCCTTCATGATAGCAAATGACTCAATTAAACTAGGGTTTCAATATTTAGTTTACGCGCTTATCATGGTCGCCCTAATTTTCTCTCATCACTGCGGAATTAGCCCTGCTTTGCAAGGGGGGAGATCTGTGGAAAGGGGAGCAAGAATGTAGGGACGGGTTTAGGGACTCACTTGGATGGCTTAACGATAACTGAACAACAAAACCCCGCCCTTTATTCAAGGGTTATTGGCTTCGTTGACACGTTGAAAGGCTAAGGTTCCTTTACTACGAACACTGTCCTCAAAACTTGAGCGGGGCGGGTTTAGTTGCATTTTGGTGCAAAAGAAACGATAATAGTCAAACCCGCCCCTACAGACGGATCAAGATGCGCCGCCGATGTGGATATTTCGCACCCGCACCGGAACACAAGCATGGGTCATTTGGGCGATTTGCATGGGTTCACCTTTACCGCATAAATTTGTCCCGCATTGTTGCCATTCAGACTTAGGTCCGATCGCGTCTACACTGTTCCAAAAGTCGGTGGTCATAGAATGATAGGTGACATCCTTTAACATTCCCACTACTTTGCCCTTTTCTACCTTCCAAAACGCATCACCACCAAACTGAAAATTACGCCGTTGCTGATCAATGGAAAAACTGCCAATGCCATCAATTAAAATACCATCTTCGGTATCGGCAATCATTTCGGCTAATGTCGCCGTATGACTTCCCCCCTCGACTCCCGGTTCTAAGCCTAGATTGGGAATGCGTACCATCGGTACACTTGACCAACTATCGGCAAAGGCGCTACCGTTACTACTGCCTCGCCCCAATCGATAGGCGGTTTCGCGATCAGTCAAATAATCAACTAACATTCCGTCCTTGACAACGTACCACTCTTGTGATGGTACGCCCTCGTCATCATACCCCATGGTACTGCGTCCACCAGGTTGGGTGCGATCGGCTTTGAAATTGACCCAAGGTGCGGCATACTGGAGTTTCCCTAATTTATCAGTGGTGGCGAAACTGGTGCCAGCAAAGTTGGCTTCATAGCCGTATACTCGATCTAATTCTGTGGGATGTCCTACCGATTCATGAATCGTCAACCACAGGTTTGTCGGTTTCAGAATTAGCGTGGTGCGAATACCAGAGGGACTTTTCGGTGCATGGACTTTTTCAATCGCTTCTTCCGCAACTCGTTCCACTTGAGAAAGTAAATCCGCTCGGATAACATGCTCATAGCCCTTATTCATCGGCGGGCGTTCATAGCTGCGATTTTGAGCATCTCCATTCGCGATCGCGGTACAGCCAAATCCAGGATAGGTTCGATACAGCGTTTGGTGAATCAGCGAACCTTCCGTTGAAGCAAAGGTCTTATCTTCCTTGGTAAATTGTAAATAAGAATATGCCTTTTTAATCCCCCGTTCGCCATAACCCAGCAGTTGGTCATTAATGTGCAACAGTAAATCGGCTTTCTCAGTAATCGGGATACTAAAGGGGTCAATTTCCATCGGAGTGATGTAGGTATCCTGATAGGCGGCGACAGGAACCAGTTGCACCCTTGTCCGCTGAGACAGGCGACTCCCCTTGGCAATTTCCACCGCTAAGGTAACCAGGCGTTCCACCTCTGCAGGCGTTTTATAGGGACTCGCCGCAAAACCCCACGCCCCATCCAGTAACACCCGCACCCCAAAGCCAGCACTAACATTATCACAAAGTTGACTCAGAGAGCGATCGCGGGCATAAAGATTTTGATGGCGGTAGGTGCAAAATCGGACATCGCCGTATTCACAGCCAGCTTGACGAATCAAATCAATCGCCAGTTGAGCCAAATCCGTTGCGGTGGTGGTTGGGGTGAGTGCTTGTACCATAGTCTATTGCTGATAATTAAAATCCATTGATACCGAGTTGCGTTCTATCATGTCATTCTGAGCGAAGCTATAGCGAGGAACGAGATACGAGAATCTGGACAGATGCTTCGCTACACTCCGTTACGCTCAGCATGACAAATTCTACCTTAGACTGCAACTTGGTATGACTTAGGTTAAATGTATTGTATCGGACTGAAAACCGCTATATTCATCTCTGGCAATCGACAAATTAATCTTCATATCCGACTCAATTTTCTTACCTCCTTCACCCACCGATTTCGTTGTCGCGATCGCACCGGAAATCGGAGCAGCATACCGGGGTATAGCACAAGCCACGAGGGGAATATGGCGATCTGTAACAATAACACCTTGATTCGGATCATAGCCTTGCCAGCCTGCACCCGGGAAGTAAATCTCTACCCAAGCATGAAGATATCGTTGCGATCGTTCTAGATTCCCTTCCTGATACCCACTAACAAATCGTGCGCCTAATCCCATCACCCGACAAACATCCATGAATAGTACCGCTAAATCGCGACAAGAGCCTTTCTTTAAGTCCCAGGTTTTACGGGGAGACCGAGGTGCACCTTTTTCCCGATACTGGGGTTTACAATGGCTGTAGAGATGTTGGTTTAGTGTTTTGACAAAGTTAACGGTATCGCCATTAACTTGCTGGTAAATATCCTGGGCTAATTGCTTGATCGAATTCCCGGAGGTAGGGTCATAAAATTGCTGATAATGCTGTAACTGAGAGAACCAGTAGTCGGGGTATGTAATCGGTAATTGAGTCGCCCAGGATTCCAGTGGAATGGTATCGGGATTAGTTCGACAGGTTTCGACAACGGATGTAGCGCTGATCGTTAATTGTTCGGTACTGGTATTAAATAAAAGTTTCGCGATCGCGTTTCCATCAAGTTCAATAATCTCAGCAATTTTCTCATGTTTAGGTTCAACATCCAATATAAAGGAATGCAGTTGCTGAGTCCCGTCACACCGGGGACGTAACCTCAAGATATGGGGTTTTAAAATAACGGGTTGATTATAGGTATAGGTTGTGGTATGACAAATTTTATAACGCACGATAATTTAATCTCCCCTGCTCCTCTAGACGTGCCATGGCACGTCTCTACATGTCTCCCTCGCTCACTATACAGGTTCTACCGCACAAAATGTTTTCGAGATTTGATTGCCGACTTGATTAATTTCGATTTGCATTTGATTTAAAAATTCATGCAAACCATTCTCAAAAACATCTTCTATGGTCAAATATCCGAGTTGAGAACACAAACGCCCTAAAGCGCGTTCGGCTGGGTTGCACCAGGTTCCACGGGGGGTGCTAGTAATTTGATGCAATGATTGTTCCGCTTGCGCTAGACAGAAGTGAATTGAGCGGGGAAATTGGCGGTTTAAAATTAGAAATTCGGCGACACCGTTAGGAGTAATCCGATGCTGAGACTTGCGATACATCTCATAAGCACTAGCCGATTTGAGCAGTGCCATCCATTGAATTTGATCCAATGGCGTTCCTACCCACTGTACTGAAGGAAGTAACACAAAATACTTCACATCGAGAATTCGGGTTGTTTTATCTGCCCGTTCTAATAATCGACCCAGTTGCCCAAAATGCCATCCCTCATTATGCGTCATCGTGGCATCCATAACCCCAGCAAAGCGATGGCTAGCCAGTTTGACTTGGGTACAAAAGTCAGGCAATGTCCCCAATGCTCCTGCTTGAGACGCCTCTTTAACCATCAGGAAAAATTGATTAACCTCTTCCCACATTTCTGAAGATATTACTTCCCGAACCGAACGGGCATTCTCGCGAGCCAGTTGGAGTACAGATAGAATCGAATTGGGATAGTTCGAGTCAAAGGTGAGGAAGTGGATAACATTGTCCGAGGTAGCCTCGCCGTAGCGTTCTTGGAATACATCTCGATCCCCCGTTGTAATCACTAAGGGTTCCCACTGCTGAGTCACTCCTGGGGGCATATCCAGCATGGAATTTAAGTTAACATCCACAAATCGGGCAATATTTTCTGCCCGTTCGATATAGCGATTGAGCCAATAGATAGAATCAGCAACCCGACTTAGCATAAGTATTTATTCGTCCTTTGTCTTATGTCCTTTGTCATTAGTCATTAGTCCTTTGTTGAGGAAGTTATGAACAAAGGACTAGCCCTGGAACAGGTAATTCATGCATCATTCATGAAAGTGATTCAGCACCCACGTATCTTTACTTCCGCCCCCTTGGGATGAATTGACGACTAGAGAACCCTTTCTCAACGCCACACGGGTTAATCCACCGGGATGAACATAAATGTCGTCTCCCCGATGCAAAATATAAGGGCGCAAATCGACATGTCGTCCTTCTACCTGATGATCAATCAAGGTTGGCACTCGCGACAAGCAAAGGATCGGTTGGGCAATATAATTGCGAGGATTGGCTTTAATCCGTTCAGCAAACTCCGCCCGTTCCACCTCAGTGGAACTCGAACCCACTAACATACCATACCCCCCCGACTCATTCGCCGCCTTCACCACTAATTTTTCTAAATTATTCAGGACATGGTTACGGTCTTTTTCCTGCCAACATAAATAGGTGGGGACATTGGATAAAATTGGCTCTTCTCCCAGGTAATAGCGGATCATTTCTGGGACATAGGCATAGACAACTTTATCGTCCGCTACGCCTGTTCCGGGTGCATTGGCTAAGGCGACTCGCCCTTGGCGATAAACGTCCATCAATCCCGGTACGCCTAAGAGGGAATCTGGACGGAAGACGTGAGGATCTAAAAAGTCATCATCCACACGACGATACACCACATCCACTCGCCGCAATCCTTGCGTCGTCCGCATTTGCAAATAGCCATCCACGACGACTAAATCTCGACCTTCCACCAGTTCCACACCCATTTGCTGGGCTAAAAAGGAATGTTCAAAGTAGGCGGAGTTGTAAATACCGGGAGTAAGGACAACAACCGTAGGATCAGGAAGTTGAGGTGGTGCTAAATTGAGCAGCGTTTCTAGCAAATGGCTGGGATAATCGTCCACGGGTTGAATTGCCAGGGTTTGGAAGATTGCCGGGAATGTACTTTTCATCACCCGCCGATTTTCCAATACGTAGGAGATGCCCGAAGGTACACGCAGGTTATCTTCCAGAACATACCATTGACCCTCGCGATCGCGCACCAAATCTGTTCCGGTAATGTGACACCAGACATCGCTGGGCGGCTTTAAGCCGATGCAAGGCTTGAGAAATCCCGTTGCCGAAAACACAACTTCGTGGGGGATTTTGCCATCGTTGAGAATACGCTGTTCCCCATACATATCGTTGAGGAAGAGGTTCAGCGCTTGAATCCGTTGTTTGAGTCCACCCTCTAAAGTTTGCCATTCCTGAGCCGAGATAATCCGGGGAATGATATCAAAAGGGAACACCCGTTCAATACCCTGATTATCACTGTAGACGCTAAAGGTTACACCCAACTTGAGCAGAGCAATTTGAGCCGTTTCCCGGTGTTGTTGGAGTTCATCAGGGCGTAATCCCTGCATCCACTTAATCAGGGCGGCGGCTGACTGTCGTGGCTGCCCTTTGGCTGAAAACAGCTCATCATAGAAGTCTTCTGGATTGTAGAGATCCCATTGTACTGCCACGTTTACTACACCCCTCCTCCTTGATGTACACCCTACGTATTCCAAGATTGGTCTAAATTGGATCTAGAACTGTAGTGAATATTACCGTTTGCTGAGTGTGCAGGTAAAGATGTTCTCGGAAATATAGCGCTAAGCGCTAGGCAATAGGCAATAGGCAACACCTCGGCTTCGCTCGGTGTGTCATGGGCAATAGATAAAGTAGAGTTTTGAGTTAACCTCCCCTATCTCCCCCAGCTCCCCCAGCTCCCCCAGCTTCCCCTTCCTCTCCCTTGTGCCTTCTGCCTTAACTGTTAATTGTAGGTAACGGGGGAGGCGACTCTAACCGCAGGGGTTCAAAATATCGACTTTTAACCACAGTATTCGGCTTCCAGGGTGGATGCCAATATACGTCTTGAATCACGGCTTTATTCTCATCTGGCAACCATTGGAAACTGATAACGCTAATGTTATTACAGCCGACAATTTCGTCACCCTCTTGTAGCCAGCGATTGCGCCATAACCACGATAGAGAACCGAATAAAACTCTTCGCCATAAGGGTGGCTTTTTGCCGGATTCTGGCTGGGGATGTCGTTTCAGCCAAGGAACGGGTTCAGCTTTTTGGCGTTTACTCCATGCGGTTCGATACCGCCAGTCGGGTTGCGATCGCTCCTCCTTGAGGGCGACTTGCCACGCGATGTCCCAAGTGCCTTGAGGAACCTGGATTTGCTGCCAAAAGGGTCCTTGACTGGGGACTGGCACATCTTGGATTCTCACCTTACCGGGAGTGGCGATCATTTCCACCAGTGGCGGCGGTGTCTGCCATCCGACCCAATATTCGGATTGTTCTAATGCTAGTGATTTAACTTTGGTATGAACTAAATACGTTTTTAAATCAGCATTTTTGATGGAACTAGAGGTTAACTGGACTAGCACCGATGCCGAGTCATGATTGTCCCTCTCTTCCGCTTCCCAGACATAGCCGACGGCTTGTCTCTGGAGTCTCCCACGGGAATTAGCCCAATAGTTGAGGCGAACCACGGAGCCATAGTGAATATCTCCTGAGAGTAACACAATGCGATCGCGTCGCTGAAATAGCGCAGTTAATAGCTTACTAAAGGCGACATCGTGAAAGTTCCACGAATCCCCCACATCTGTCCCAAATACCTTACCCTGATGCCAATGCCACCGTTGGGCGATATCCACTAATGACGCATGAATTAGGTTTGTCGGTAAAACAATTAATGTGGCTTCAATCCTCGACTTACCCGCCGCTTTTAGCTGATCGGTTTCTTCTAGAGGATCTTCAATCTGCTGGTCAAAGGCTGTCGGGGATAATAGCATTGGCGGCGCGATCGCTTGATCCTCTCCCATGGGAAAACCGCGCCACGTCCGCGTATCTAATACGATAACTTCGTGCTTAAAACTTCTAACGCTATAGTGCCAGGTTAAAGTTGGAGTACCATCGGAATTATTTCGATTCAGAATTAAAACCGCTCCATCCTGTTTCAATTTCGGCAATCCTGTTTCGGCTTCAATGTCAGGCACTCCCAAATATTTTCCCATCGTTTCCCAGGCGGATGCATCTGTCCCGGCTGATTCTGACCATTGTTGCAACACTTGCAAGAATTTTTCTCCCGGTTGCTCAGAGGTAAACTGTTCTGGTGTATTTCCCCACGCCTGACATAAGGCATAAGCTAATAGTCCATTTTGGACGATCTGTCTGCCCAGAGGTTTACCTAAAACTCGGTTACACCACTCCCGATTCAAATACCAATCATCGCTAACATCGTGGTCATCAAAAACCATATAAGTTGGGATATTCGCTAGCGATCGCCTGACTTGCCACAAATACCTGGAAAAGTCCTGAATCGCATCAACTTCCTCATCCCATGATTTCGACTTTTTCCCCCTTGTCTTGCCTTTAGTAAGATGATTCACCCACAGGATTGGTGACCAAGATAACAGATACATTCCCAAATATTCACCCAGACTAAACAGATGGCTTTTAGCGCGTTCGGGTTGATTCTCCAGCATCGCCGTTAAGCCAGCATAATTTCGGGCAATTTCTGTGCGCTGTCCCGGTTTCCATTCACTCACTTTTTTCCAGGAATACCCCTTGACAAAATCACCTTTATAGGGCAATTCTTCCTCCCAACCGAGTAACGTATTCCCGATATCGCTGAGGGCGGCTAACAGGGGATCAGCGACATCATCGGCGTAAATTTGATCCCCCGTTAAAAAGAGTTGATGAGGTCTATGATTAGGTTGATCGGCTGACTGTTCGATTAAACCATCTAGCAGGGGTAGGGCATCTTGTCCGTTTCCGTGGGCTTTGCGACAGGAACCATGAACGATCCGCAGATGATTTAAGTCATCCGGCGGCATGGCAAATGTGGGCAGATTGTGGTCTAAATAGCTAACGGTGATAACTGGGAAAACGTCTCTGGCGTTGAGGGCATCGTTGAGGGTTTGATTGCGATCGCCAAATTCCAAATCGTAGGCATAAATTTGTCCCGGTTCGAGTAAGTATCCATCAATGGGTTTAGCCGTTACCGCGACAATATGCAGGTATTTGCCCACAGCTACAGTGGCGCGTGATCCAGTCAACTGTTCCCGATCAAGGCTTTTTCCCTGACCTGCGATCGTGGTATACACTCGAAGCGTGACCACACTCGGCGCTTTCAGTGCCAGCCAAACCGTGACGCCATCGGGATCAGTACGCCGCAAGATGGGACCTGCCAAAATGAGCGGCAGGTGTGTCAGTTGTTCCTCAAAATCGCTGTAGGTGTCGATCAAGGGCAAAGCCAAAGGGATGAAGAATGAGTTGTCATGCAGACTTCATACTACCAAAAAATGCTCAGATGTTCTTGACAACCTCCCTGAAAATACTATACTGAAATGCCCTCATTAAATAGCAATTTGATCAGGATTAATCAACTGCTGACGGCTCTAGCCGATCAGGAATACCAACGCCTTGTTCCTCACCTCGAAGAAGTCTCTGTGCCATTAGGACAAATTCTTTATCAACCTGGAGAACCGATTCTCCATATCTATTTTCCGAATCGGGCGATGGTTTCTTTAGTCACCCTCTTAGCAAATGGTTCGACAACAGAAGTGGGCATGGTAGGGAAAGAGGGGATGGTGGGGATTCCTGTATTTCTGGGGGATAGGATGGCAATTAACCAAGCCGTTGTGCAACTTGAAGGCACAGCGATGAAAATGGATGCCTCGATTCTGAAACGCGAGTTTGATCGAGGGGGTAGATTGCAACAATTGCTCCTTTTCTACACCCAAACCCTATTAAATCAGGTAAGTCAAACGGCGGCTTGCAATCGCCAACATCGGCTAGAACAACGGCTGGCTCGTTGGTTACTCTCGGCTCAGGATAGTATTTCTGGCTCTGAGTTGCGACTCACTCAAGAATTTCTGGGCAATATGCTGGGAACCCGTCGTGCTACGGTGACAGTCGCGGCGGGCAAGCTTCAGGAGGCAGGTGCAATTCGCCATCACCGAGGAAAGATTACCATTCTCAATCGGGAACTGTTGGAAACTATAGCGTGTGAATGTTACAGCGTCGTCAAACACGAGTGCGATCGCTTACTTTATCCGAAACAGGGCGATCGGTGATTTGTCTTATGTCATTCGTCATTCGTCATACTCAAGGGAGCGAGAAGCAAGCTACGTCATTTGTGATAATTGAACGGTTAGGGCAGGGCGGGTTTAGTTATATCAGGGTGAAAACGAAACGTTAGTGGTAAAACCCGCCCCTACAAAAGATGTTTCATCGGAACGTCTCAGCTCCCCCAGCTTCCCCAGCTCCCCCAGCCCTACCTCTGTACGCTACCGTACCGACGAATACTCTTCATTGTGTAATGCTTGAACAGCAAAAGGTCTAACTCAATCTTTGCCAGCGTAGGCGATCGCGGTTGAATCAACAAAAGCTAAGCGACACTAATGAACCATAATTTCAAAAATCGGCGGATTCTAGTTGTAGATCACAATGCCGATTCCAGAGAATTACTCAGCATCATTTTTGAGCAAGAAGAAGCCAATGTTCTGACTGTTACTGGCGCGAGGGAAGCTTTAGAGGTATTTGAGGATTTTCAACCGGATATTCTACTCTGCGAGCTACTTCTGCCGGAAGAAGATGGCTATTGGCTGATCCGTCAAATCAGAGGCTTAGAGACAAAACCAGGGTATCATGTCACCGCGATCGCGGTGACGGTAGCAGCGACTGAGCAAAATCGCCAACTCGCCCTAACCGCAGGGTTTGACAGCCATATCGCCAAACCGCTCAAGGTTGATGATTTATTAGCGATCGCGGCTATCCTTGAGCAGGGTAAATTTTGTCCCCAATTGGCACAATAAGCTAAGATGCATTGAAATTTTATAGGATGCAATCAGGTAGAATATAACTCGTCTTAACCAGGAGATGAGAGAGAAACACTTTAGTGATGAACGATTTATTAAAAGGCATCAATGTCTACCTGATTGGCATGATGGGTGTCGGTAAAACCACCGTAGGACAACGATTGGCAAAAGAACTAGGCTATCGTTTTGTAGACACAGATGTCCTAATTGAACAAGTAGCAGGACAAACCATTAACCAGATTTTTGCTGACAGGGGGGAGGACGAATTTCGCCAGTTAGAAGCTCAAGTCTTGTCAGAAGTATCCGCTTACACTAACTTGACTGTTGCCACAGGTGGTGGCATTGTACTCAAACAGATGAATTGGAGTTATCTGCACCAAGGTTTAATTGTCTGGTTAGATGCACCTGTAGACCTATTAATACAGCGTCTGCAAGATGATACTACACGCCCATTATTACAAACAACTGATCCAACAGCAGCACTGCAAAATTTACTTGATAAACGGCGTCTTATGTATGCAGAAGCCGATCTTCACATTCCAATTAGTGTCAGTGATACACCGGAATTCATTACATCACAGATAATGGCAGCAATTCCTTCAGTTCTTAAATAAAATTAAAGGAGTAGGTTGGGTCGAGGAACGAGACCCAACAAACAAAAACTTGATCCAAATCTGTTGGTTTTCACTTCGTCCAACGCCACATGGAAAATGCTTTTTTAATAAGCTGTTCGGCATTTAAACCTTAATATCAATAATGGCGCAATCCTTGTAGTGCGTTTAGCGAAGCTATGGCGCAGGTTTTGCATTTTGCTCACTACTAATACCCAATTTAAATGCATTACAGCTTAAACTATTCCCATTTGTTTAGGATATCCTTGACCAAAACTTCTTTTAAGCAAACCTGAGCCACGACAACAATAGGAAGCGCCAGAAACAAACCAAAGATACCAAAAAATATAGCAAAAGCCATCTGAGATAATAACGTAACCGCTGGCAGCAAAGACACCTGTTTTTGCATAACCAGCGGAGTTAAAATATTACTTTCAATTTGCTGAATTACTATATACAAAATCACCACCGCTAGAGCTTTCCAAGGCGAATCCAGTAAAGCCAATGCCACGGGCGGAATTACACTTAAAGTCGGACCCAAATTGGGGATAAACGTGAATATACCCGCTAACAAACCATTCGCCAGTGGCAATTGTACCTGCAAAATCCATAACCCAAGCCCACTCAATATAGCAATTACCGTCATGTTAAAGAGAATACCGACTGCCCAACCTCCCAGAGTATCTTCACATTCATCCAGAATCTCCTGAATTCGGCGGCGATAAAAGGCAGGAAAGAGGAGGATAAAACCCCGGCGGTATGGTTCAGGATTGGCGAGTAACATAATGGTGACAACCACAACTAGCAACATATTCAAGACTAGACCAATTGAGCTGTAGAATATATCAAAAAAGTTGCCAAAGAGTTTTGTTACCCATGAGCGCAGATTTTGAGTAAAAACATTCAAACCGCCAATATCATCTAAAAGTCCATCGGGAACCAAATTTCTTACCCAGTTTGCCCATTCAGGAATTTGTTGTAATCCAATTGGAACTAAATCGATCAATTGCTGAACTTGATCAATAAAGGGGGGAACAACCAGGACAAAAAAACCACTTAGTAATCCTAGACAAAAGCCCACAGATATAATAATAGCGAAAGCGCGTTTGAGCCGAAAGCGGAGCAGAAATCTCACCAGACGGTTAAGTGTAGTGGCAAAAACTACGGCAGCAAAGCCGAGTAAAATAACCGTTTTGATTTTCCACAAGATGTAAACTGAGAGGATAAATAAAAATAATCCCAGCAATGAACCTATACGCACAAACTTGCCTCCACTCAAGGATTAGGTTAACCTTACATTTTGCACGTTTATCAGTAAGCCCCGACACCCGCTAATTTCCACCAACCTACTTAATCGTAGGCAAAGAAGCGCTATGGGCTTCTTCTACGCAGAAGGAGAGATACTTGGCTCTGGGAGTGGTGATAGCACCCCGATGTTGGTGGTAGAAATGTCAGTATTGCTCAAACTCTAACTTTCCATAGACGATAAACTTGCCTCAGTATGCTTTGCTAAGGTATAACCGTTTATCAATAATAATGCTTTATGACATCCACTTCACTAACAGAACCAGCAATTGCTACCTTGGTACTGACAAACGCTGTAGAAAAAACAGGTAAACCAATCGAAGGACAGTTGCTTGAACAACGGCACAAATTATGGCATCTACTTCAAGATAGATTTCCCACAACGGCAAATGAGATAGAACTAACTGAGCAACAGCCATTAAATGGCAATCAAGCGGCTCGCCTTGCCAAACATATAGAAGAAGTCGCCAAAACCGACTCAGAGGTTGCTAAAAGCGTCCAAGCTATAGCGGATACCGTACAGTCTCAACCCAAGAGCCTCGATAAATTCACGAAGATAGCTCAAGACATTAAGATGGGAGTACAGGATCAGATTGCTAATAAAACTAACTTAGATTTATCTTAGTTTCGCAAGACGTTTCCTTGTCAGTTATCAGTTGTCAGTTATCAGTTATCAGTTGTCACAGACTTAGCACGAATGGCACTGAAATAAGCATTAGGGAATCACCGAAACCTTTGATATACCGTAGGGGCGTGGCACACCTTATTTGATGAATTAGAATTACGCCCGGAAACCGTAGGGGCGCAAAGACTTGCGCCCGATTCAATGGTAAAATCTATTCCACAATTTTAGCTGTGTCAAGCCGCCATCGTGGGTTTCGACTTCGCTCAACCCACTAACCTTAAGTCAGTACCATTCGACTTAGCACTGCTTATTGATAACTGTTCACTGATCACTGTTTACTGACTTAGCTGTGCCAAACCAGTAGGAGAGAAACTTGAAGCACGTTATGTTATACAGTCACCTGAGTTTTCCGATTCTCTGTAGAGGCTTTTAACTTCTCCTCCCGTGCCAAAAACTCCGCCAACTGTTCCTCAATTTGATTCCGGACAATATGACGATATTCCATAAAATGCTCGTTGTGAGCGCAAACAATTAAATAATGCTCCCAAACCGCTGGATTTCGCCGAATCATACTAAATAAATGATGCCAAAACTTCCAGCGTGTTTTCCGTTTCAGCCCCTGTCGCCAACACACAATTGCCACTGCCTTTAAATCTACCCAACTCGGCAATTTAAATGGGGGTTGACACTTGGGTTCTCCGAGTTTCAGGAAATACCGATACACCCGATCTAAATATTGCTCCGGCTCATATAATTGCCAAAACGCCTCGACATATTCCCGGGCAATTTCTTCTAAAGGGCGAGTGGGGATAAAATTCATTAACGTAGTCTGGTTAATATTGCCATCTTTGCCCCGGAGTCGCCCCTCCTTATCTAACCGATGCCACAATGCTGTATTTGGTAACGCTTGCAACATGGCAAAGGTTGTAGTCGGAATTCCTGTCTGTTCAGCAAACCGGACAATCCGCGAACCCGCACCCGATTTTTCCCCATCAAAACCGACAATAAAACCAGCAATCACCCGCAATCCTGCCTCAGTAATAATATCCACGGATTCAGCCAACGAACTGCGGGTATTTTGGAATTTTTTGGTCAACTGTAAACTATCCTCATCGGGGGTTTCAATGCCCAGAAACACGGCATCAAAATAGCACTCGACCATTAATTGCATCAGTTCGGGGTCTTGCGCCAAGTCAACCGAGGCTTCGGTATTAAATCGGAAAGGATACTGGTGTGCTTCTTGCCAAACTTTTAATTCTTTGAGCAATAACTTGACATTCCGCTTATTGCCAATGAAATTATCATCAACCATAAACACACCCCGCCGCCATCCCAGTTCATAGAGATAGTCTAATTCTGCCAATAACTGAGCGGGTGTTTTCGTCCGGGGCTTGCGTCCATAGAGGACAATAATATCGCAAAATTCACATTGAAACGGACAACCGCGCGAGAATTGCACCGACATTGAATCATAAGCGTCCAATTCCAATAAATCAAACCGAGGAATTGGCGTGGTTGTCACATCCGGTTTTTGCCCATTGGAACGGAATATGCCTGTCTCATCTCCCCGTTGAATCGCCTCGACAAACAGGGGTAATGTAATTTCGCCTTCGTCTAAAATCAGATAATCAGTCCCCGCCTGCTGCACCCCATCGGGAACAGAGGTGGGGAAAGGACCCCCACAAGCCACCCGTTTCCCTCGCCGTTTGGCTTCCCGGATTTGTGCCAGTAAATCCCCTTTTTGGACAATCATCGCTGAAAGAATCACAATATCCGCCCATTCCCATTCCGCTTCGGTGACGGCTCGGATATTGCGATCCACCAGTTTAAATTCCCACGTCTGTGGTAAAATAGCCGCAACAGTGACCAACCCTAAAGGAGGCAGCAAAACTTTGCGATCGACTAATTCTAATATTTTTTCATAAGACCAGAATGTCTTGGGAAAGAGGGGATAGACGAGCAATGCTTTCATATTAGAACTAAATCACCTAAAATTTGGCATCGGATAATAGTACACGTTTTAGCACAAATATCCGGTTAAAGTAACAAATCCAACCTCATGAATTTCGAGTGAGTGCTTTTACATTCTACAAAATTTTCACTCAAATCCTCTGCGTCCCTCTGCGTAACCCTCTGCGTTCCTCTGCGTTGAAAAAATAAAATCTTCACTCCATCATGCCAACATCCGACCTAAAAATAGTCTCCCTACTCCCTAGCGCTACCGAGATTGTCGCCGCTTTAGGCTTAACCGATGCAATTGTCGGGCGATCGCACGAATGCGACTATCCTCCCGACATCCAAAACCGCCCCATTTGTACCGAAGCGCAACTAAATGCCGAAAAACCCAGCGCCCAAATTGACCGAGATGTGCGTCGCTTAGTCAAGGACGCCCTGAGCATCTACCAAATTAAAACCGATATCCTGGAACAGTTACAACCCACCCACATTGTTACTCAAGATCAATGTGATGTCTGTGCGGTCAATTTTCCAGAAGTCGAGAAAGCGGTTGCTGAACTCACCCACAGTCAGCCGAAAGTAATTTCCTTGCAGCCGAATCAATTAAGCGAGGTATGGGCAGATATTGAACGAGTAGCGACTACATTAGGCGTAGACGCGCAACCCTTGCTGAAGCAACTCCAATCTCGTGTGGACACCATTCAGCAAATGACACAGAACCTCTCCCTCGCCAATCAACCCACAGTCGCCGCGATCGAATGGACTGATCCGTTAATGGCGAGTGGGAATTGGATTCCCGAATTAGTCGATATGGCTGGAGGTCATCACTTATTTGCCGCCTTGGGTAAGCATTCGCCGTACTTAGAATGGGATGCACTACTGAAAACTGACCCCCAGGTTATGATTATTATGCCCTGTGGTTTTGATTTAGAGCGAACCCGTCAGGAAACCCAGCAGTTAACTCAGCGTCCAGAATGGTCAGAGTTACAGGCGGTACGGAATAAGAGAGTCTATATTACCGATGGCAATGCTTATTTCAATCGTCCCGGACCCCGATTAGTGGATTCGTTAGAAATTTTGGCAGAAATCCTGCATCCAGAATCATTTAATTTTGGGTATCGCGGAAAGGCTTGGGAAATTTTTTAGTGTTGAGTGTTGACCCTTCGCTTCCTTCAAGGGAACCTGATTTGTAGGGGCGGGTTTAGGGACTTCGCGCCAGCTATTGATGATAACGTTGGTTCAAAACCCGCCCTCATCTTCCAGACGTGCCATGGCACGTCTCTACATGGCTCCCCCTGCTCTCCCTCTGCCATCTGCCATCAAAAACCGGACATGATATCACCAGGTTGTCCCCGGCTACCCCCATCACTGCACCTGCGTTCCTACCAGCAACAAGCGATAACCAACTGGTTTAGCAATCAGGGACGCGGTACGCTGAAGATGGCAACAGGGAGTGGCAAGACAATTACCGCCCTCGCGATCGCAACCCAACTCTATCACCAAATCGGCTTACAAGTCTTACTGGTTGTTTGTCCCTATCGTCATCTAGTTACCCAATGGGCGCGAGAATGTCAGACGTTTAATTTAGAACCGATTCTGGCATTTGAAAATGTACGCCATTGGCAAAATCCACTGTCTACTGCCCTTTATAACTTACAATCGGGCAATCAATCTTTTCTGACAATTATCACCACCAACGCCACATTGATCACAGAGGGGTTACAATCTCAACTCAAATACCTTCCCCCCAAAACCTTAATTGTTGGTGATGAAGCCCATAACCTAGGGTCTCGACGCTTAGAAGAAAGTTTACCACGCAACATTGGCTTACGTCTTGCCCTATCCGCCACACCAGAACGCTATTTTGATGAAGAAGGAACCCACGGCTTATTCAACTATTTTGGCTCAGTTTTGCAACCTGAACTGACTTTAGCGGATGCGATTCACCAAGGGGCATTAGTTCACTATCTCTACTATCCAATATTAGTGGAATTAACCGAAACTGAATCAATCGCTTATGCCAAATTTACTAAACGCATTGGCTGGGCGCTAATGAATAATGAAGGGGTCGATATCCAGAATAATGATACTGTAACTGCCTTATTAATGCAACGCGCTCGTTTAATTGGGTCAGCGGCTAACAAGTTAACCGCATTGCGAGAGTTAATGGCAGAACGATTAGAGACCTATCACACGTTATTTTATTGTGGAGATGGTTCAGTGGAAGGCAGTGTAAGTCAGGAAACCACTCGTCAATTAGCAGCCGTAACCCGGTTATTAGGAAGTGAACTTGGATATCGGATTAACACCTATACAGCAGACACGCATTTAGCCGAACGAGAGGAATTACGTCGTCAATTTGAAACCGGGAAATTACAAGGATTGGTGGCGATTCGCTGTCTTGATGAAGGGGTAGATATTCCAGCGATTCAAACCGCTGTTATTCTTGCTAGTAGTGGAAATCCCCGCCAGTTTATTCAACGGCGGGGGCGGATTTTGCGCCCGCATCCTGATAAGGAACGGGCAACTTTATTTGATATGATTGTTCTGCCTCCAGATTTAGGACGTGAAACGTTAGAGGTGGAACGGAATTTGCTCAAAAAAGAGTTGAAACGGTTTTTAGAGTTTGCTGATTTAGCCGATAATGCAGGAGAAGCCCGACTAAAATTGCTGCAACTTCAAAAACGGTATGGATTGTTGGACATTTGACCCTATAAGTAGGTGGACATAATTAACGTGAACGGTGAAGATCGTCATTCGTCATTCGTCATTCGTCATTTGTCATTTGTAATGGTTTGAGGTTTATTTACAGAACTTAGCCATCTCTGATTCAGTTTTTGATGATACTATAGTAGTCAGTATACAAATAATTAGGTTACAGCTCCTCGCCCTGCAACAATTAGCGATATGATGTCTCCGTTTCCTGGCATGAATCCCTATCTGGAGAATCCAGAATTATGGTCTGAGGTGCATAGCCGTCTAATTGTCGCGATCGCGGATGAGATTGCACCCGCGTTACTTCCTAACTATTATGTGGCAATTGAAAAGCGTGTCTACAGTAGCACTCCTGAGGATACTATCCTGATTGGTATTCCCGATGTTTCCGTTGTCTGTTCAGAGGTAGAGGCGTCTCCAGAATTCGCCACGCGCAACAGGGCTACTGCTACCTTATCGAAGCCTGATCAACCGCAAACCGTAACGATTCCCTTGGCGGAGGAGGTAGAAGAACGCTATTTAGAGATTCGAGACACTAAAACCGGAAAAGTTGTCACCACAATTGAACTACTTTCACCCAAGAATAAACGAGCAGGTGAGGGGAGGGAAGCATATCTACGCAAACGCCAGAAAATTTTAACCTGTTCCACCCACTTGGTAGAAATTGATTTACTTCGCAGTGGAAAAGCGATGCCGATGCAAGGGGTAGCTCAGTTAAAAGACTATCGGATTCTGATTAGTCGCAGCGATTTAAGACCTCATGCCCAGCTTTATGCCTTTAATTTAACCGATGCGATTCCTAAAGTCGAGTTACCGTTACAGGGAGAAGAGAAGAGTCCGATTCTGGATTTAAAACTCATTCTCGATGGCGTTTATCAGCGTGCAGGGTATCACTTCAGGGTAAGAGCATCTAAATTAGGCTTGACATAAGGAGTCAGAGTAATTTAAGGTAGAGTCAATGAAACACGAGGAAAGAACTCGAATCATATAATCGTTATCCATAGCAGTCCGTTTCATTTTTTGTCGGAGACTACGTTGGTAAGTTTGTTCACGATTGAGCGCATTGAGAGCAATGCGTCGGAGGAGAGAAAAATTCCGGGGACTGTGGAAGGAGCGAATCCGACAAGCATCTTCTGCGAAAGTACAATCCAGAGTCCAATGAGCCTGGTTTTCAATACCCCAATGTTTGCGGATAGCTCGACCTAAAAGTAGGGCGTCACTGTGTAAAGAAGTCAGATAAAACTGAACATCACGAGTAGTGTGATTCCAAAGACGGCGAACCCGGATAACCATAACAACACTTTGAATTCCTACCCAAAGTCGGGGTTGGTAAAGTTCGCCAATAGCCGAAGCCGGAACCGACCAGACTTGACGGATTTCCGTGCGATAATGTCCTTTTTCAATACGTTGATCATAACTGACATCAATGCCTTTAAAATTCTGTGCCGAAGCCTGTTCAAACCATGTTTTAACCTGGTGGTAGAGAGTCGGATGATTTGCCTTGAGTGCCAGGACATAATCCGCTTTCTTTTCGATAATCTTTTGAGCAATTTCGGTTTGAGTCCCCATCGCATCAATGGTGATAATAGCATCGGTGATATCTAGTAATTCTAATAAGGCAGGAATAGCTGTAATTTCGTGTTTATTTATCTTCCACTTTCATCTGTGCTAATACCAAGTTTTGTTCACTTGCCCAGGCACTAATCATATGTAGTGCTGATTTTCTTTGATTTCGGTCGTAAGAACCCCGAATTGTTTTTCCGTCTATGGGAATTATCTCTCCTCCCATCTTGGTCACCAGAGTTTCTACCCATTTGAGAAAGCAACGATTCAATTCTTCTGGGTTGATGAACTCAAATACCCGTCGGAAAGTGTCATCGGACGGGATTCCGTTTGGTAGTGCTAAAAATTCTTCTAACCACTGTTGCTTACTGATGCCGTAATTCTCAATATCTTCCCACCCTTGCGCTCCGGCGATGACGGCAAGAATCGCAATCACTAAAATATCGGTGAGTTGATGTTTCTTTGTTCGCTCTACTCTTGGATCTCTTATGGAGCGAAAAATTCTTGACTAAACTCTGTTGAATAACTTCAATTGAGACGGCTTCTTCTGGCTTTGGCTGATGACGATTACTTTTCTTGGCTTGATCCGATTGAGTTTCAAATCCTTCAGACATAAAGCTTCATTCCTGGAGTTTCAAGGGTAAGCGCATTGCTGTAATCTCACTTATGCAAGCTAGCTATGTCAAGTACATTTTTTATCGGTTTGCTTGTCCAAGTCAGGTTGACCTATATCAAGGGCGCGATCGCAAACCTCTTCCTCTTGCTCCACCATGACCGCCCAACCAAGTTTTTGGTTCACCCCGTCAGGGGCGCGATCGCAAACCCCTTCATCTTCCTCCATAATCACCGCCTGATCACCGTTTTGGCTTACCCCGTTAGGGACTTGCGGAAAAATAGAATACCAGTCATTGTAGAGGAGAGGAGGCTTCTCAAAGCAATGCTGTTGAACACTATCATGCTCAAAGAGAACTGGGATGATACTAGCTCAAACCGTACTAACTACATTCTGGCGATGCCATTCAGGTATAGTCTAGTGCATCGCGGCAGCAATCCTTGAGCAGCTCACCCTACTGGCGTGACCCAGCTAAAATGGTGCATTAGTATCGGGGAAAACGGATTTAATAATGAGAACACCCCTATACTGGACGCGATCGCTCTCCAAATATCTGGATGAGTCCACAACCACCCGCCAACAAGAATTTGAGAACACCTTTCTACTGGACGCGATCGCAACTTCATGTTATTGAGGTTGTCACACAATAGTCGGATGTTAGGAGCATGAGGATAGTCAACATCTAATAGATGTTTCACCTCCTCTGCCCAGTCCTCGCTGGTGCGACTATCCCGACAACTTACTCGTCGCCCGCCTCGATTGGGGTCAAAGAACATGAATCTGAAGTTCCCCCATACAGATGTACTGCACCCAGCGTCAAGCCTTATACTGTAATAGTTTTAACGCTCAAGCCCCTCAAAAATCGTACATAAGTAGCACTGGCAAGAATAGCGCGTTGGCGATGCCTGCTGAAGAAGGAACCTATCGCGCTATTCTTCCAATAAACAATCTTATCGGTGAAAACCCTCGCTACATCACAGTGAGGCAGTGCAAGATTTTTTGGCTGGGGGAACTTCAGGTTAATGCATAGGTTTGACCAAAGGTCAATATAATATATTATATTATATTAGTCCTATATTTGCGTATATCATACGCAAACTTATTTTAGTTTTTCCCTCTCCTTGTAAGGAGAGAGTTAACTAGGGACAATTGTGATATCCCATTTAGGCAATGTTTCAGAACGCTGCCAGAAGGGATAGTAATCTTCTAACTCTGTGGGCAGGACTTTGATGCCTTTTTCATAGATGGTTTCGATGTGATGGACAATTGGAGCAATTCCCTTCCAAGTCATATTGGCAGCCCATTGTATGGCAGCTTCTACTGAGTCTAAAATGGCACCATTCCAATAGTTTTCTAGGACGGCCCAACAGCGTTCTATCGGATTGTACTTGCTGTGGTAGGGAGGATAGTAAATCAGGCGAATTTTTACATCAATCTCTTGGGAAAGTTCAACCATTCGTTTGATAAATTGGGTGCGGTCACTGCGAGTTGCTACACCGCCATCAAGATCAATCACCCATTCAGAAATCTCCGGATAATCGGGTTGATTTTGTTTCCACCAAGCAGTTAAACAATCGACGATAAAGTCACTAGTTTCAACAGAGTGACCCATATAAATCGATAATTGTTCGCTGTGGGTGTTGAGAATACCAAAGGGGATTAAGATACCTTGCCACTGGGTATCGTGGTCATCCGCCTTTTTCGGCTTCAAAGTCCGTGCCTTACCACCTCTGGACAGATTGCCAATTTTGACCTTGGCTTTGGTATCAATAGATACTCGCAACGATTTGGGATTTTCATCTGATGCATGATTCTGTTTAAATACATTATCGAAAATGGCATCGGTTTGAGGCGTTTTTTTTAAAGGTTTTGTTTTTTGGGTTTTTTTAGGCGATACCCCAAGCGGTTGAGAATTTCACCTATTGTCTGCCTAGAGGGCAAGTCGCTCTCAGAGTAACCAACTTCGTTTACTAATGCCTCTCGGACTGCTTTGGCACTGATGCGCGTATATAGAAAGGTCGATTGAAATTTTGGGTCGGCTTGGGCTTCTCTATCTACCAGGGAGTGGATATCCGCTTCTAAGTTAGGCAGCACTTGTTCCGTTTTGTGTCGCCCTCTTGCTTGATAGTTATCTACACAGATAAGTCCGGTTCGCCGTTCATTCAATCCCAGTTGTACGCTATGGCGATTCCAGCCCATAGCG
Organism: Coleofasciculus chthonoplastes PCC 7420; assembly: GCF_000155555.1. GTDB lineage: Bacteria > Cyanobacteriota > Cyanobacteriia > Cyanobacteriales > Coleofasciculaceae > Coleofasciculus > Coleofasciculus chthonoplastes_A. The sequence goes on along the minus strand of NZ_DS989875.1, from coordinate 20,563 downwards.
GTTTCCGCTTTGCGGGCTGACCCATCAAAATAATCTTCGGTGACAGACGCGATAAAATCTCGTTTACGGTGACCTGTCAGTTTCTCACTGGCATCTTTAAACGTAGCTAGTACAGTTTGAGCTAGTATCATCCCGGTTCTCTTTGAGCATGATAGTGTTCAACAGCATTGCTTTGAGAAGCCTCCTCTCCTCTACAATGACTGGTATTCTATTTTTCCGCAAGTCCCTTAGGGGCGCGATCGCAAACCCCTTCGTCTTCCTCCATAATCACCGCCTGATCACCGTTTTGGCTTACCCCGTTAGGGGCGCGATCACAAACCTTTCTGAATCTCAAATGACTTTGGCTTTTGTCAAGTACAATTTATACCAAATTAGATGAGCTTACCCTGGGTATCACTTCCGCATTGATTATCATCAGTCGCTCACTCCTGCTGTTTCTTCTGAGGTAGCGGCTTGGCTGAATACGCTGCTAATTGAACAGGGATTACGGTAGCGATTTTCCTAGCGTGACCCATCTAAAATAGTAGGATAAAGAGCAATTGATAATCGTGGTAGCCCAATGACACCTCAACTCATGGTTCAACCCTCCGCCCTAATGTCCTCCGGCATTAAAATGAGCGAATTCGGTAATATTTATCTCTTTCGGTTCAATGATGAGCTACAATCTCGCTTTGAAGAACTATTAGAGAAACGAAAAACGAATCAACTAACCCCTGAAGAAGAAGCGGAATATGCTGGAATCTCGGAACTCCAGCGAATTTTTACCCTAATTAATGCTCAACTTGCGACTAAAAGTAAATGGTGTCCAACCCAACCCGAAAACTTGTACGACAACGAGCGAGATACCTTTGTGAATACTGTCACTCCCCCGAATATCTGAGTCCAGACCGTTTCACGATTGACCATATTATGCCTCAGTCTCGGGGAGGTTCAAACCACCGGGATAACCTTGCCTTAGCTTGTCATCGTTGTAATGAGCGTCATTATAACTTTACATCGGGGCTTGACCCCCAAACTCAAGTAGAAATTCCCCTATTTAACCCTCGTCAACAACAGTGGTCAAACCATTTTATTTGGACAAAAGATGGCATAAAAGTTTTAGGCACAACGTCTACGGGTAGAGCGACTTGTAATCGCCTCGACATCAATGATGAACGCCGTGATGAACCTTCTATTCAAATTGCCCGTCGGTTGTGGGTAACAGCAGGTTGGCATCCACCGGAGTCTGATCCGCGACTCTAGCTAGTAGGTTGGGTCGAAGAATGAAACCCAACGCCTCTACAAAGCATGCTCTGAGCGTAGTCAAAGGGTCTAATTGTAGGGGCGGGTTTAGCCGTTTAATTTTGGTACTTATCGATAACCTTTCAACAAAACCCGCCCTTCATCATAGGACAGAGGATGAGAAGAGAAGATCACAGGAGGATTAGATGGCGATCATACTACTTTGGATAGAAGATTTGGAAACGTTTACTGGAGTTGTTGAATTGCCGCATTAGCGTGTAATCTTACACTCATTTGAGGATCATTCTGGAGTTGTCCTAAAGTTTCCATGGCGTCGCGGATTCCTAATTGTCCCCAACTGTAAGCCAACGCCTGTTTAATGGCGGTTGTTTCAACACTGGGATGTCCCGACTTAAAGAAATCCAGCAAAATTTTAGCGGCTTGGTATTTCAGATTCGGGGTTTCAATCCGCCCAAAAACGCGCACGATTTCTAATATAGAGTCTTCGGCTATGGTGGATAAGGCTTGGTGTAAATACTCCAATGTTGTCGCCGTTTCGATCCGCGCCAATACCTGAATGACAGTAAGTTGTAGGGGAACAGGAGTTAGAGGCGATCGCAAAACGGGAAATAACGCCTCGGCTGCTTGATCAGTACCGATTCTACCGATCGCGATCGCGGCTTGCTGACAGACATCTAAGTTCAGATCATATAGCAGGGGTTGCAGATAGATTAATGTATCGAGATCTGTCTGTGAGGAGGCGCTTAAGCCTAACCCGATCACCGCTTCTTTACGCACAGATGCTGCATAATCGTTTAACGCCACCAGGAAAACGGATACAATGCGATCGTCATGGAAACGACTCAGGGCAGCAATGGCAGTGACGCGCACCTGTACATCTGGATCATGGACGACGCTTAATAAGGGATTAATCACCTCTGCACAATGCATTTGAGCTAAGGCGCGAGTGGCGAAAAGACGAGATTCCGGTTGCACTAGCAAATCAGTCAACGCCTCAACCGCAGCATGTCCGATCGCGGCTAATGCACTCGATGCGATCGCACTTAACTCTTCGTCTTCACTATGATCCAGTAATTTCACCAATGTCCGAATCACCTCAGGCGTATTAAATCCCCCCAAAATCCGCCCCGCAAACCACCGTTGCTCTAAATCCGCCTCCTCATCTTCCAGAATCTCGATCAACGGTGTTACAATTCTCTCGCCCCATTGTGGCAAAACCTTGGCAATATCCCAACGCGCCTGAAAATCTCCCTGTTCCAAAACCGTTAACGCCATCGCCAATCCTAGAGGCAATTCCTTTGCTTCTGGATTGGCATGATTTCGGCTGCACTCATCCAACGGTAATTGCTGCAAACATTGAGTGACTGACAACCAATCCCTCTGCTCTGTGGCAACTGTGGCTTGTTTAAGAAGTTTGTCCATTGTTTAATCAATTGCATCCTTACCCAGACTGAATGGTGTGCCACTTCAGCCTCACTCTTCCTATCGTTTCATAGAATCGATGATTTATAAACATTTAATTCACAAATTGCATTTATATGATGCAGTTTGTTCAAATTCAACTTAAAAGCGTATCCAAATATACAATTTACGACTTTAACCTTGCTTACCTTACTGAAATTAAGAGGGTAAATTTTAGTAGAACCGAAAACCGTAAAAATCCATCAAAATAGCGCTATGACTACAACAAAAGACGTATCCAAAAAAATAAACAAAGTGGAAAAAGCCAAAGCCGAGAAAGATGGGCTAGACATTAAACAGGAACTGGAAAGCTTAATCCAACTTGGCTGGGAAAATGTTGATAAAACCGACTTAGAACTCCGCCTCAAGTGGTTAGGTGTCTTTTTCCGTCCAGTGACTCCCGGCAAATTCATGTTGCGCTTACGCATACCCAATGGTTCTCTTGACAGTGAGAAAATGCGGGTTCTCGCCAATATTGTGCAGCGTTATGGTGATGATGGTAGCGCCGATATTACCACTCGCCAAAATATTCAACTGCGAGGCGTCCGTTTAGAAGATATTCCAGACATTTTCCATCAACTGCAATCCGTTAATCTGACCAGTATACAGTCGGGAATGGATAATGTGCGGAATTTAACCGGATCACCCGTCGCTGGAATTGATGCAGACGAAATCATTGACACCCGTGACATGCTGCAAAAATTGCAGGACATGATTACCAATAACGGGGAAGGCAATTATGCATTTACAAATCTTCCGCGTAAATTCAATATTGCCATCGAAGGAGGACGAGATAACTCCATTCACGCCGAAATTAATGATATTGCCTTTGTCCCTGCTTATCGGGATGGAGAATTGGGCTTTAATGTTTTAGTCGGCGGTTATTTATCAGCCCAGCGTTGTGTGGAAGCGATTCCTTTAAATGCATGGGTTCCAGCAAATGAAGCAGATGTGATTAACTTGAGTGGTGCGATTCTCACCGTTTATACTCAGAACGGATTAAAAGAGGGATTAAGAAAAAGCCGCCAAAAAGCCCGGATGATGTGGTTGATTGATAAATGGGGCGTAGACAAATTCCGGGCGGAAGTCGAAAAAACTTATGGGAAAGAACTCCTCCCGGCTGCGCCTGAGGATGAGATTACCCAAGAGAAAAAAGATTACATTGGGGTTTATCCGCAAAAGCAACCAGGGTACAGTTATGTTGGCTTACTGGTTCCCGTGGGGCGCTTGTCAGCCGACACCATGTTTGAGTTAGCCCGATTAGCTGATGTTTATGGCAATGGTGAAATTCGCTTAACCGTTGAACAAAATTTAATTATTCCCTACATTGCCAATGACAAAATCGAAGCATTTCTGAGTGAACCGTTACTCCAGCAGTTTCCGATTCATCCCTCTACGCTTACCCGTTCCTTGGTGTCTTGTACTGGGAATCGCTATTGCAATTTTGCCATCATTGAAACTAAGCAACGGGCATTAAAATTAGCGCAAGAACTGGATCAAGAATTAGACATTCCCGAACGAGTGCGGATACACTGGACTGGATGTCCCAACTCCTGCGGACAACCTCAAGTTGCTGATATTGGCTTAATGGGTACGAAAGTTCGTAAAGATGGCAAGCCTGTCGAAGGGGTGAATCTTTATACTGGGGGAAAAGTGGGCAAAGATGCTCAACTCGGAGACGTATTGGAAAAAGGAATTGCCTGCGATGACTTAAAACCGATTCTCCGGAATCTATTAATTGAAAACTTTGATGCTAAAGTTAAGGATGGAGTCGTTATAGAACCAGAGCCGGAAACTCAGGAGTTTTTTGAATAATTCTCCCATTTAGTCGGGGGCGGGTTTAGTGCAATTCGGGTGAAGCCAAAAAAGATAATAGTGAAAAGAGCCCCTACATTCGGGCAAACTCTTTCAACCTTCATCCTTTCCGTCTCCTATTGACTAAATTGGGAAATCAAATTATTTGATTTTTTCACCCAAAAATTGATAGGGGTTGGTATAATGATTTGAGTCTCCTGAGTACAACTTAAAATACATAACACCTGAGCCTAACCACAAGACTAAAAAGATTAACGTCATCAGGGAAGCCCAGGAAAAAAGCTTAGGTTTTCGGCTGGTGGTTAATAATTTATGGGGTAATGGTGAAAGTTCTAACGGTGTACGACTTGGGGGCGTATTTAGGGCAACTTCGGTGCCTTGGACAGTAATTAATTTCAGCTTATGTAGCTCTGTAAGCGCGGCGTAAACTTCGCTCAAGCTAACTGAATGTTCGAGAAATTCTGCTGTCCAAGCCTGAAAGTCATGCCAGTTAAAATTTACTTTATGATTGGTTCTAGTATGAAACCGAATCCAGTGATAGAGTAAACTCTCGCAGGGGGAAAGCTTAGTCTTGATCATTACCAAAACTCCAAATTTTCTATACGTTTTAGCATTGTATGGAGGTGATATTGGCTGAACAACTTAGCTAGAGGAGGCGATCCTTTCGCTGTAAGTGGCTACAGCACTAACAGATATTCTCCATGTTCCGGAATCCAAGTCAGCCATTCATGATCCGAGACTTGGGAGAGTATCAACGCCTCATAGTGGGCAAATGGATTGGGGAGTTCCTCTAATCTCAGCCACATTCCCGGTTGCAGATAGCGAAAAATTGCACTAGCCGAGAGGTTGGCTGGAGGGGGTTGCGGTTGTGGATTTTGCATATCTGTGCCGTCTGATTCTCGATTCTCTTCTTGTATCAGAATATACTAAAAATAAAATCTGTATCAAATAATACATAAAAATTAATTGTAGATTTGTTAACTAATCCTCACAGCGTTCACTCAATGCCGAAGTCGTTGCATCTTTGTTCAGGAATCACGAACGGTTCTCTGTCAATCTGCTATCGTCCTAAACCGTTATCGCCATAGTCCAATCGTCCTATTTTTCATCCCCCATTATGAGTATTATTTTCAGAGAACTGTTAAAGAAAGTGGGTAGCGGTAGCCATACTCACAAAGATTTAACTCGTGAAGAAGCCGCCAACGCCACAGAAATGATCTTGAATGAAGACGCGACTCCGGCTCAAATTGGGGCGTTTTTAATTGCCCATCGGATTAAGCGCCCCACGAGTGAGGAACTTGCGGGAATGTTGGATGCGTATGATCAATTAGGTTGCACAGTACCCCGGTTATCGGGTGATCCGATAGTCACGGTAATGGGGACACCTTACGACGGGCGATCGCGAACCGCCCCAGTTACTCTATTAACGGCGCTGATGCTGGCGGCTTCAGGGGTTCCGGTAATCCAACATGGCGGCGACTGTATGGCAACAAAATATGGCATTCCCCTAGTAGAAATTTGGCAAGGATTGGGCATTGATTTTACCCGATTGAGTCTTACCCAAGTGCATCAGAGTTTAGAAACAACTCGCTTTGGGTTTATCTACACCCCTAACCATTTTCCGGCGACTCAAAGTTTGGTAAATTATCGAGATCAGATTGGCAAGCGTCCCCCCTTTGCCACGATTGAATTAATTTGGCTTCCCTATGCTGGAAACGTGCATTTAGTGGCTGGGTTTGTCCATCCCCCAACGGAAGAATTTATGCAGGGAACATTAGCGTTACGAGGCGTCAACAATTACACATTAGTCAAGGGGTTAGAGGGAAGTTGTGATTTGCCCCGTGAACGGACGGCGATTATTTCGACACATAAACCTGGAGATAGCGAACCCTATCAACGCCTGAAACTTCACCCTAGGGATTATGGTTTTGAAGGGAAGGAAGTTCCTTTAGAGTCCAAGGAACAATTATTGGCACAAATTAAGGATGTTTTAGCCGGAAAATCTTCAGAATTGCAAAAATCCGTGATTTGGAATGGTGGGTTTTATCTTTGGCGTTGTGGGGTTTGCCCTGCGTTAGAAGATGGATTAAGTAAGGCGGAGTCTTTGTTAACTACAGGGGCACTTCAGCAGCAGTTGACTGAGATTGAGTCTACTGTAAGTTATAGCAACCGCCATAGCGGTTAGGACACATCATTTATGTAGAGACGCGCCATGGCGCGTCTCTACAATGATGCCGAAAGTCCTAATCGATGTGTCTACTGCTATAACTGGGCGGTTAAAACCGCAGCTACACAAACGAAACCCGCCTGCGCGGGTTTCCACACCCCTAGTTTTTCTTCATTTTGTCAAGCGAAATTTGTTGGTTGACCCGCGATTTCCTTTTCAGGAGGGCTTAAGATAAAAGGGTATTCCACAGAACATAATATTACCAATTAACCTCGCCAATCTGCTAACTGAGTCACGAGAAAATAGCGAACATGATCGGTAAATGTAGAACCGAAATCGTTTGTCCCATGACCCATACCCGGAACAACATAACAATCACTATTCGGAAACCGTTTGGCACAAGCCTTAGCATCGGCGACATTCACCATGCGATCGCGCTTCCCGACTAAAAAGCGAATCCGACGATGAGAGTCTTGACACTAAACATCCGCAGCATCAGTTGAGTATCAAAGGAAATACCCCGATCCAGAAGCGGTTTAATTTCAACATGCGCCACCCCGGAAAACGTCCGCGTGAAACTGCGTTCACCTGCTAGGGGTGTGTCAAATAATGCCACAGCAATCCCCATCTGCGTCAGCGTTGGCACTTTCTTCATCAGCAATGCGGCTAAACCAAAGATGGTTAATGCCGAGTTATACTCTTACGTTTCATCGTAACTGAAAGACCCTTGAGCCGAATATCCCTCTTGTCCAGTCCAGTCGAGTTCAAAGGTAATAGCCTGGGCAGAAACAGCCGCTATTGTCAGTAAACTCAGTACCGCACTAGAAGCAGCAATTGTAATTTTTGACAGAGACCAGTCATAGCAAAATCATTATGTCCAAAGGTTGATCAAGTATACGTTACCGTTCTTAATGTCTGTCAAACTTACATTAAGTGGCTCTGCACAATAAATGTAAACGGTGAGGCTCATCATTTATCATTATGTGCTGGGCGAGGGTTTAAAGTAAATTCACATAACGTAACCTAGTTAAACATTATCGGCTTTTAGGGTCTATGCTCCCTCAGCAATCACGTCTTTTACCCTTCACCATCAAGTTTGACAACCTGTCTTTTGACTTAAACTGTAACCCCAACCAAAATAACAGACACTGTTTACATACGTTGCGTTAACGAGAGGTTGATTCAGTGAAAAGAGATCACCGTCGATTCAGTTGGGTCATAATGGGAATTATCTGGATGTGTCCGATAAGCGTGAATGCACAACCCTTGCCAAGGATAAACCAAAAACCCTTCTTACCCATTCCCGATACAATCTCACAAACGTGGGAAATTCAATCGGAAACCAAACCAGCGAATGTAGATTTCTCTAGGGAAATTGATCCGATTATAGATCGACAACAGGCAAATTATGATCGATGGGACAAACGTTCATTGACTCCCCAACATGAGCGAGAGGCTCAGGTTAACCCTCTTGGTGTTCTAGACTTGCTGGAAAAAACTTCAACGGCTTTGAGCCATCCCATTTCCTTCGATGAGATATCAACCGGACAATCCACTCCTGAAGTTCTAACTCCGCTGCCAATCTTTAATTTAGACGATCAAAACATCCAACTTGCTGATAGCAATAATCAAATAGAACCCTTTCGATGGACTTCAGGACGACCCGATGGACATGCTCCTATTGGCGTAATGGGTGATCATACCCACAGTGCCGGAGAATGGATGTTCTCCTACCGCTATCGGTTTATGGATATGGACGGTAATCGGGAGGGTACAGATAACCTCAGCGATGCCGAGGTTTTGCAACAGTTTCCAGTGACTCCGGTACGCATGACCATGCAAATGCACGCACTAGGGGTGATGTATGCACCCAGCGATGACCTGACGTTGATGGCGATGATACCTTATGTTTTCAAAGAAATGGATCATGTTACTCGTCGCGGCGTGCGCTTTACTACCAATTCAGAAGGCTTCGGTGATATCAAACTCACAGCACTTTACAAAGTCCTAGATCAAAGCCAACAGCGCTTGCACTTGAATATCGGCATGAGTTTCCCCACAGGCTCAATTGAGGAGCGAGACAATACCCCAGCAGGTGATGACCAGATTTTACCCTATCCCATGCAGATCGGTTCTGGCACTTTTGACTTACTACCTGGTATTACTTACTTAGGTCAGAGTAACAATTGGTCTTGGGGCAGCCAAGCGATCGCGACGCTGCGCTTGGGTGAAAATAGTAATGATTATCGACTCGGTAATCAACTGATGCTCACGGGTTGGACGGCTTATAAGTGGACAGATTGGCTGAGTACCTCAATTCGTCTCAATGGTCAGACGTGGGGAAATCTTGATGGATCTGACTCTCGTCTGAATCCGATGATGATTCCCACTGCTGATCCAGATAGACGAGGTGGCACTCAGTTAAATTTAGGCTTTGGTGTTAATCTCTATGCTCCCAGTGGTAATCTTCAGGGAAGTCGGTTAGCGATTGAGTTTGAATTACCTCTTTATCGTTCTCTGGATGGCCCGCAGCTTGAAACGGATTGGCGGTTGACGGCTGGTTTGCAAGCCGTTTTTTAGGGGTGCATGGTGCATGGTGCATGGTTCATGGTTTATAGCAATCAACAATGAACGATGAACCATCAACAATCAACGTATCCTTAACATTCCGTAATTTTTCTTAAACTAAAAGATAGCATCTTATTTTCCGAATCAAGACTATGCTGCTGCAATCCAACCAACGGACGAAACTAGACGATACCGACGATACCCTGTTTTACTCTTTCCCTCGCTTTGTCACCCATGTTGATGCGGGGTTTCTGGATCAACTCACTCAACTCTATAGAGAACGCCTGAAACCCCATACTCGCATCCTGGATATGATGAGTAGTCATGTGTCTCACTTGCCCGATGACATGGAATTCGCCCATGTTGAGGGACACGGGATGAATGAACAGGAACTAGCACGCAATCCCCGCTTAAATCATTATTTTGTCCAGGATCTGAATAAAAATCCTCAGTTACCGTTGCCCGATCAAGAGTTTGATGCGGTTCTCAACTGTGTCTCGATTCAGTACCTCCAATACCCTGATGCGGTGTTTCAGGAGATTTACCGCATCCTCAAACCTGGGGGTATCGCCATTATCAGCTTTTCTAACCGCATGTTCTTCCAAAAAGCGATCGCGGCATGGCGAGACGGAACTGAAGCCAGTCGTGTGCAACTTGTCAAGGGTTATTTTCAATCTGTACCCGGATTTGCTACTCCCGAAGTGATGGCCCCTTCTTCGCCAGTTCCCAGTTTGTTCCAGATGCTAGGGGTTGGCGGGGGTGATCCCTTCTACGCCGTCATCGCCCAGCGTCAAGACAATCAACACGGAGTTTAACTAGGAGTTATCACCAATGATGCAACGTTTACGAGATTGGGGTTTTACGCGGGAATGGCTACGTGGCAAACGCGGGCTATTTGCAAGAGCGAGAGGAAAACACTTGACAGATGGGGGTTCCAGCTTATCAAGCTTGTTGGCTTTCATAATGAATGACTCAGCCAGTCATAAAATTGCCCTATATGATGCAACAAAACTTGATGTTCAAGATACAATAGCCTGTGGTGTGAGTAAGTAAAAATAACTATTTAACGAATGCTAAATCGTTCATCTAGTGTAGTCTGTCCACCAAACCCGAATCGGGAAGCTGCAACCGAGAGCGATCGCGGGATGGTAAGCAACACGAGTGACCAACGCCTGATAAAATTAATGAAGTCGATTTACCAGGCTGATCAGCAAGTCAAGTATCTACATTTGCAAGCAGAAGTAGATTCACTATTGCAGCAGCTCCAAATCCTCCAAAAACAACGGTTGGCTGCGGCGCAATCCGACGCCAATAATTAAGGGGAACAGTAGTGTTTGGTTTGATTCATGCTGTTTTTGCACCCCAGAACTCATTCTTGGGGTGCTAAGTTTTGTCAACTCTGACGGATAAGCACAAGGAGATACCCTTCTATCTGCCAGTAATAGACGGCTGGGCAGGATTTTTTTTGCCTGATTATTCGCAATTTACCAACCTCTCATGTATTAAATTCTTTCATGACTATATCGACAATCAAAGAACAAAATTCCGCTTACTCGATGACAAGGGTGACGACTACCTTACGGTTAAGAGACATTTTGCGAACGTTACCGCGTGAAGTGTTTGAGAAAAACCGTCGCAAAGCCTGGACAGTGGTTCTGGTGAATATTTTAATGGTGGGTCTAGGCTATGGGGGTTTAGCGATCGCGCCCTGGTTTTGTTTACCGCTATTATGGATTTTCACTGGTACAGCATTGACTGGCTTTTTTGTGATCGGTCATGATTGTGGTCATCGTTCCTTTGCCAATCGCCGTTGGGTGAATAATTTGGTGGGACACCTGGCATTTTTACCTTTACTTTATCCCTTTCATAGCTGGCGTATTCTCCATAACCACCATCATACCCACACGAATAAGCTTGGCGAAGATAATGCATGGCAACCCTTTACTATAGAGTATTATGCCAGCCACCCGATTGTAGTTAAGTTGTTTTACCAACTAACCCGAGGTCGATTGTGGTGGATTGGTTCGATGTTCCACTGGGCTTTACTGCATTTTAACTGGGGGAATTTCCAGGGGAAACAGCGTTCTCAAGTCAAGTTTTCCGCGTTGTTGGTTATCGGTTTTGCTGCTGTTGCATTTCCTTTACTCTTTGCCACAGTAGGTGTGTGGGGAGTGATCAAATTCTGGCTACTTCCCTGGGTTGTTTACCATTTCTGGATGAGTACATTTACCATTGTTCACCACACAGCACCCGATATTCCCTTTACCCCAGAACCAGAGTGGAATGAGGCTGAGGCTCAACTATTTGGTTCGGTTCACTGTGATTATCCCCGTTGGATAGAGTTTCTCTGCCACGATATTAATGTTCACATTCCCCATCACATTTCCAGTGCGATTCCGTCCTATAATTTGCGGTTAGCGCATCGGATTCTCAAGGAAAATTGGGGAGATGAATTGCGTGAATGCCGTTTTTCTTGGTCGTTGATGAAACAGATTACCGATCAATGTCACCTGTATAGTCAACAGGAGTGCTATCAGTCGTTTAAAGACTATCGAAAAGCCATGGCTGGAGGCAAGTAATACTGGATTGTCACACTAACGTAAATTAGATGAGAACCCCGATTTCTTCAAGAAGTCGGGGTTCTGGTATTAAGTTCAATGACACGCTCAACAAGCATTTTGGGATCGCCGAAACCCTTGATCGTAGGGTGGGCATTGCCCACCATCCTCATCTTTTGCGTGCTAAGTTACAATATTAGCGATCGCGAGCCATAGCAAGGTTGTCATGAGTCAACTGCAAGCCAAACTACCAACCGATACCTGGGTCAATGCGACTTGGGACGAATACCTTCAGGCAATCAGTGATCCAGCCTACGAAAAAGCGAAAGGCTACTATTATAACGGATGCATGAGGCTAGAGATGTCTCCACTTGGTAACCCCCATTCCCGCGACCATTTCATTGTTATTGCTGCGATTGCCCTCTTTGCCAGTATTCGAGACATTAACTTTGATGGTCATGATAATTGCACGTATCGTAAGACAGGCTGTGAGGAAGCCCAACCGGATGTTTCGTTTTATGTCGGTGACAACGCGGAAATAGTCCCTTGGGAAGCGACGATTATTAATCTCGATACCTACCCACCCCCTGATTTAGTCATTGAAGTTGCTTACTCTTCCCTAGCCGATGACAAAGGAGAGAAACGTCTCCTCTACGAATCCTTGGGAGTTCGGGAGTATTGGATTATTGATGTAAAAAATGTTCAGGTTATCGCCTTTGAAATTCAAAATGGCGGGAGTCGGCGAATTTATCAGTCTCAGGTGTTTCCTGGTTTAGAGATTGCTCTATTGGAAGAAGCATTTCGGCGTAGTCGGCAAATGAATCATGGTAAAGTGAGCGCTTGGTTGTTGTCGCAGTTTCAAGCTTGAGTAAAGGTTTAATCCTATGAACCAACGGTATCAGATCAATAAAACTGCTAACGGATGGGAATTTGCTAACGAAGCAGTTCTGGAAGATTTCGTTTGGGATAATCTTGAAAAAATGCTTGGATGGAAACCCTTGAAAAGACAGCATCATGTTAATGGAAACTACTCTGATATTTTAGCTATTGTCAATAAGGATCAACTCGTAATTATAGAGCTTAAAAACAGTGAAGATAGATATGTTATTCAGCAGTTAACTCGTTATTACGACGCTCTTTTAAAACAAAAGCCTTATCACGATAAAGTAAATTACAAATTACCAATTCGTTTGGTCGTTATATCTCCAAATTTTCATGCAGATAATTGGGTGGATTGTAAATATCACCGTTTAGACTTTAATTTATTTGAATTTTCAATCCTTTGGGAATCACAACCTAGATTCAAAATACAACAACTAAAAACTAATAATAAGTGCGCTCCCAAATTGCCATAGCGTGATCGCGCACGGCTGAACCACTGCTGTAGGTTGGGTTGACTCGCCGAAACCCCACAGGGTAAGTTACCTAAATTGCCACCTTGCAACCACCACTAAATTTAAAAGCCTTTTAGGAAAAATTTCTGATAGCAAAAGCAGGGTATCAATCAAAGCCTTGAAGTTTTAGGAAATGTTACTCTAGGGTTACATAGCAATCGTTGAGGGACATAGCCGTGAGCCAAGTTGTCAAGCTAGAACTGAGTGATGAAGTATATGCAGCCTTGAAGCGACAAGCTGACAGTGTTGGTGTTTCTCTATCCGAGTGGATCGCGATCGCTCTCGAACTACAAAGTGGTTTACCCAGTCACCAGAAAACTCAAGCTGAGAACGAAGCCACACCTCAAGAGTTGCCCAACCCCAGCCATTCTGGAGCTATTGACGTAGGCTATCTCACAGGATCTGATAATAGGGGCGTTGATGCTGATTTGGTTGGTTTATAGCCGAGATATCGCCAAATAATACCCTAAGCTGAGTGCGATCGCTTAAGCTGTAAGCAAGAGATTTCCATTTAGTCTTAATTTCTCCAGAAAGGCTATTGTGACATACTCCTACACTAACCTGAGTACAGGTATAGTGTAGGCTTCTCAACCAATCCGGCTATTGCGTAGGAGGCGTTGAGCTTTAAGAACGGGATGCCCCTCCGCTCTATTTTTTATATTGATAGCTGCGTTATGGTCACGGTCAAGACTGCATCCACAATGGGGGCAGTTGTGCCAACGCATAAACAGCTTTTTCGGTACTTTCTTTCTCTCCACAATTCGAGCAATCCTGTGATGTGTTATGGGCGCTTACTGGAATTACCAACAAACCAGCTTTTTCGGCTTTGTTTGTCAGAATCGACAGAAAGTTTGACCACCCAGCATCCAGCACAGATTTAGCCAATCTAGTTTGAGTAAGTCCTTTAACGTTTAAATTCTCATGAGCAACACAGTCATACTTTGATAGTAGATAATTAGCTGTTTTGAAGTGAAAATCCTTCCGTTTATCTGCTACCTGCTTTTGTTGTTTTCCTAGTTGCTTGATAGCCTTAAGCCTACCCTTACTCCCCTTTTTCCGACGGGCTACCCGTTTCTGGATAACTCCTAACCGTTTTTGAGCTTTACGGTAATGTTGAGGTATCGCAATAGTTTCACCATCGGCAGTTGTCAAGAATTCCTTTAAACCTACGTCAATCCCTGTAATTGAATCTGGGTGAAAATCTGGCTTTATTTCCGGAACTGTCTTGTCTGCCATCGATAAGGTCAGATAGTAACCATCAGCTTTCTTGGTAACAGATGCTGTTTTTATTTTGAATCCATCAGGGATAGAGCGATGTAGGATAACTTTAACTTGGCCGAACATCGGTAAGTTGATTAGATTACCTTGCCAACACCCATCTTTCATCTGGGGATAAGTCAAGGTGCGATATCGGTTACGGGCTTTAAACCTTGGCTTCCCGCTACGTTGGCCGTTGCTATCGCCTTTGAGGAATTTATCAAACGTTACCTTTACTCTCTTGACTACATCCTGTAGGACTTGGGAGTAAATTTCTTTATACCAGGGATGGGTTTTCTTTAGTTGAGGTAAAGTTTTTTTCTGAGAATAGTAATCTGGGGGGTCTCTTAATTCAGGAAGATGACAGATTAAGGGACAAGCGTTTACTGGAGAACGGTTTTGCTCATACCAGTTGAATCTATCAGCCAACAAATAGTTGTACTGAGCGCACAGCATAGCTAGCCATCTGTCAAGTTCAATGACTTGCTGTTTGGTTGGGCGTAGCTTGTACTGATAAGCGGTTCTCATTGTCTCCCCAAAGGCTGGTGACTATCTTAATATACACCAATTACAGTTTCAGCGCTAAAGAGGTACATCGAAAATCAACACTCACCCGATTAATTTATTGGTCATTTCTGTACCGACAATGACCCGCCTATCCATCCCGACACCAACCTGGGTTGTTACTGAGCCTGTCGAAGTACAGGTATGGTGTGGGGCTTCCGGCGAACAGAGCTAAAGGAAGAGAACTCAGGTAATCGCCATGAATAAGCTGCGGTGGATCGCTGGTTTAGGTCTAGTTGCTCTGCTCGTCACTAGCTGCACCCGTCAAAATAACCAAGTCAGTCAAACCCCACAACCTGAATCGTCTGTAGCGACAGCCCCGACACAACCTGAAGCTGAAACTGCCAACAATCGAAGCAAAACCCTAGTTCCTCCACCGCCAGCCGGACTGATTCCGTCGAGCCGATTGATTGAGATACCTGTTGCTAAAGCGCGTCAAGATCCGTTTAGTACGGTTAAGGTTGCACCGAATCAACAGTCTACTCCGACAAAGACAACTCAACCGACTCAGCCTCAACCAGCTAAAACGCAACCCTCCCAGCCAAAAGCGTCTGAAACTCCAGCCAAAACTCAACCTTCCCCAACTTCAGAACCTAAACGCCAACCCTCTCCGACTAAATCCTCTCCCACTCCCGCCGCGAACGAAAAATCACCTGAAACCCCAGCCCCTAAAACTCAAGCACCCAAGCCTCAACCGTCTCCAGCGCCTAGCGAGACAACCGTTATTGAGGAACCGCCCGCCCCTTCTACTGAACTGGCTGATGCGGTAAAAGTGAGTGGTGTGATGCAGCTTGAGGGACAATGGAATGCAATTGTCAAGGCGTCAGCGAACACAACCAGCCGCTATGTGCGGGCGGGGGATTCTTTGTTGAATGGCGCAGTTTTGGTTAAGCGTATTGAATTAGGTACAAATAAGGAACCGCTGGTGATTTTGGAACAAAATGGCGTTGAAGTGATTAAATATGTTGGTAGTGGCAATGGCTTGGTAGCCAGTGCCGATTAGAGCATCAGTTGAGTAAAAGATAGGTTGGGTTTCGTTGCTGCAACCCAACCTACAACTTCCTACAATGAAGTACACCTACATAGTGAGACTAATTGACTGGAGTTTAGACTACGAAAAACTAACCCAGCTATAACCTGAAGCTGAGCAGGAAGGAAAATTACTAGAAAATTAGAGTTTAAGATGCTTTTTTCGAGGCTTTTTTGTGTCGTACTTTACATCTATACCTTCTGCCTTCTGTTCGTTAGCAGGCACCGAGTCGGGTAAAAACAACGGAAATTGTTTTCCAAATAATCATTAAATCATACCCAGGATGCCATTGTTTCTGATAATTTAAATCAAGAGCAACCACCGCCTCAAAATCCTGTACCTGCGATCGCCCCTTGACTTGCCATTCGCCTGTGATCCCCGGTTTTACGTTTAATCGCTGCCAATGGTGGGGGTTGTAATGGATCACTTCGTCGTGGGTAGGCGGACGAGTGCCAACTAAACTCATGTCTCCGATTAAGACGTTCCAAAATTGCGGAAATTCGTCTAAGCTAGTGCGGCGCAGAAAATGCCCCACACGGGTGATGCGGGGGTCATTGTCATTCTTAAACAGGTGTCCTTGGACTTGATTGGGAACTTGGGATTTTAGGGCATCCGCTTGGGGAATCATTGAGCGGAATTTCCAGATTTTGAAGGGTTTTCCATAAAGTCCGTGGCGGGTTTGACTATAGAAAATATTGCCGGGACTATCGAGTTTTATGGCAATGGCGATGGGGAGAAAAAGTATCCCTAGAATCAGAAGTCCGATTAGAGATCCTATAATATCGATGCAGCGTTTAGAAATGGAATAGGTTGAAGGATGAAGCGAAAAAATTAATGTCTGATTATTGAAGAGTGATGGCTGATGGATATAGTCTTCATCGCAACGGTTGGGGTTAAGGGTAAATGCAGTCATTGGACTTGTTCCTTCAATTCAGGCGACTTGGGATGTAATAGTGATTGATGCGGTGTCAGAAATAAACAGGACACTCCGGTTGATCAAAAATTCTGAAGCTGTTCTTGGCGTTCTAATAGTTCTAGGTAAGAGATGGGTACAACTAGGGGCCACAGGATAGCGGCGGTGAGTAAGAACATGAGCGAGTGAAATCGGGTTTGGGGAGAGAGGTTTTCCTCACGTTGTAAAAAGCCTAGCCATCGTGTGAAGAAAAGCAGCAGCATGACTAGGTAAAAGAGAATTAATCCCATGAAAATGATGTTCCACATAAGTTTCCTGGATTGGTTGACAGTGAATTGACTTTCTAACTATTACTCTGGGTTCATTCCTCCCCTTTACGCACATAGTCCGGATTTTGTAACAAATATTTACAAAGTTAATCACCAACTCTGTATTCACTGGATCGCCAGCTTGGACAACCCGGATAAAATTCAGGCAAAAATGTAGTAAAAAATACAGAAAATCAGGTTTTATTCTGTAAAGCTTTGTCCCTTACCCTTCCTGTTCCCTATTCCTTTCTTATCTATCGGGGTCTTTCTGCACAGGGGAGAGTCGGGCGAGATGGGCAAATATTCCGAGCGGGTTGATTGGCTGTCTGTTCCATCTCACGCTGAAAATTCAACGGTGTGTTTGGACTGAAAATAGTTGGTGTTAGTTGCGGAATACGGACTGTATTGACTCCAGCACTAACTACTTCAATTATAGCGATAGATAAGGTTTTAATTCGTCTTGAGGTTGCCATAAAACCTGCTCCAATATCTTGCTATTGATAGACGTAAAAGTTGGGCATTTAAGAAATAGGTGAAGTCGCGATACGTCCGGCATCGCACTCCCATCTGCCAATAGCTTTAACCTTGACGACGCCTGGTT
>NZ_DS989875.1:0-2196 GCF_000155555.1 Coleofasciculus chthonoplastes PCC 7420 | reverse complement strand
TGAGAGCAAACGTAGCAGCTTGAGCCGTTTCTGCTGTAGCCAAAAGCAAACCGCATACGGTGGCGATAGGGATAAAATGAGCAGAAATAGAAAATTTTGCGGTATAGTTCAACATTGTTTTCTCCTTCAATTTTTCAGTTTTTGTTGGTTATTTGTTTGTACCTTTACCTATAAAGAACTCTAGCCAAGCTTTAATAGGTATAGATCAATGTTACTGACTGGTAGGCTGGTGGGTTTCGGCTTCGCTCAACCCACCGGCTTCGCTCAACCCACCGGCTTCGCTCAACCCACCCTACGGTATATCTGTCAAAAAAACGTTGGGAGGGGCGGGTTTAGTTACATCTGGGTGCAACCGATAAGATAGTTGTAAAACCCGCTCCTACACCTGCCGTGATTTCCGTCTACGCAGTAATACAACACCTGAACCAAAGGTCAAAAAACTGACGACAGAAACGGGTTCAGGCACGTTCTGACTGTCTTCCTCTATGAGTGCGTGCATATCGAAACTCGCCGTATCTGTATCAAAGTCAAGTTTAATTGGGAACGCTGTAGGATTGGTGGGATCAACATTGAGTCCGGTAATCGTAAACTCAGAAACACCACCACCCAAAAGCGAGACAAAATCGATACTGTCTCCGGGTAGAAATTCACCCAGATTTGTATCTCCTACAGATACCGTGAAGGGATTTTCAAAGCCAACTGGGAAATTCAGAATTGAGGTAAATAAAGAATTCCCGGTCATTTCATAGTGGAAG
Organism: Coleofasciculus chthonoplastes PCC 7420; assembly: GCF_000155555.1. GTDB lineage: Bacteria > Cyanobacteriota > Cyanobacteriia > Cyanobacteriales > Coleofasciculaceae > Coleofasciculus > Coleofasciculus chthonoplastes_A. The sequence continues at coordinate 1,441 of NZ_DS989875.1, read as the reverse complement.
CCATAAGCGGAAGGTGGGTCGTACCATTTTCCACCAATAACGTCAATAAATCGGAACACTCCATCCAAGGTACTATCAGGAAGCAAGGGATTAAATTGAGAATCGGCAATGTTATTAGCGCGGTAAATTCCCTCGGTTCCATCTTCAAATTTTGCCCAGAAGACAATCTCATTATCATCACTCAGGCTTTGCCGATCCATGGCTAAATCAACTACAGTGGAACCGAATAAGGTATCGCCAATGCCAATAACTTTATCCTCAACCGCATTACTGCCCACAAAAATGCCTTTATCCTGGTTGCTAAAGGGGCTAGACCCTTCAACGACCTGATTTGCCATAAACGCGACGAGTCCTTTATTATTGATAGAACTGGTGCCAACATTATAGAATGTATCTGGTGTTTCTGACTGCTCATAATTATTCCCGGCAATCAATTCACCATTAATGCCATCCGCCTTAAAAATGACTTGACCCGCGCCATTATTATGAGCAAAGGCTGAGACTTCGCCTTGGTCATTGATATTAGCTTCCCGATATGAACCATTCCAAAAGTTAGCTTGATCAGCAACAATTAGATAATTGCCATTCTCATCCCCTGTAAAGACACCGTAGTGACTGACAAAGCTAACCATTCCCTGATTATTAATGTCAGGTGCATGAGGATCAAGGTTTACACTGGACAGAGGACATTGTTGTTCGGATGAGCCAGCACCTGTACAGTTGGTAATTTGGATCGTTTTATTGCCATCGCTGGTAAAGATTTCTTGCGCCCCACTATCAAGATTGGCAAAAAAGGCGACTGTCCCATTGTCGTTAATGGCAAGTCCAGGGGCAAAGTTACTATAGGTTCCGTTTGTATGGGCAATTTGTTGAGTGTTACTGACACCGTTGCTAGTAAAGATGCCTTGACCTCCAGCATCTACATCAGCAAAAAAGGCGACAGTGCCGTCATTATTGAGGGCTAATCCCTGACCAAAACTGCTAAATATAGAGTCAGATTTGTTATCAACAATGATTTTTTGACCTCCTACACCCGTACCAACATAGATTCCTTGGTCTCCTGACGTGAGTTCGGCAAAAAAGACGACTTGACCATTATTGTTAATTGCCAGTCCTTTTCCGTTTTGATAGTCGGCGTCATTGGACAACTTATAGCCGCTATTCCCACCTGCGGTACCGAGTCCAGAACCGAGGCTGCTAAAGGAACTGAATGAACTGTTAGTTTCTACTATTGGACTAAAGTTGAAGCTGAAGGCTAAGGCTTTACCACTACTGAGTAGGCTGAGAGATAGTCCGACTACGGTAAGAGAAAGAATTGGCTTGAATTTCAGCATAATCGTACTCCTGAAAATTCTGAGAGAGTTGAGATAACTGTAAAATAGTCTGATTGATCAGATGGTTGTACTTTGCTTATAAGTCTATTAAATCGCTTTATTTTGAA
>NZ_DS989874.1:70546-95189 GCF_000155555.1 Coleofasciculus chthonoplastes PCC 7420 | reverse complement strand
TTCCTAAGTTTAAATAGTGAATCGTTATGATCTTAAAAATACAACCCTGTTCAAACTGGTATAAACAGTTATTTGCTTGGGGAATGGCGAAAGCCAACTCAGCCGATGAAAATGCTATTCAATTGCAAAATTGCAGTAACCATTCTACCCTAGCTCAACTCAAACAGGTTTTATTTGCTGACTTGCAGGGTAAGGTTGTAGAAATTGGACCAGGGGCTGGGGCGAATTTGGCGTATTATCCCACTGACATTCATTGGATAGGTGTTGAACCAAATCCCTTTATGCATTCCTACCTGGAACAGGAAGCCCAGCAGGTTGGGTTGAACCGGATTGATATAAAAAGTGGGTCGGCTGAACGGATTGATGTTGATGATAATAGTGTGGATGCTGTTGTCAGTACCTACGTTCTCTGTTCCGTCAGCAATCTTTCTGCAACCGTACAAGAAATTCGGCGAATTCTCAAGCCAGGAGGTCGCTTTTTGTTTGTTGAACATGTGGCGGCTGAATGTGGCAGTTGGCAACGGCGGATTCAAGGGAGTATTGAGCCAGTTTGGAAAACGCTGTTTGATGGGTGTCGCCCGAATCGGGAAACCGGACTGGCGTTAGAAAAAGCGGGATTTGAAAATATAAATTATCAACAGTTTCAGGTTCCTTTTCCAATTGTTAGTCCTCATATTTCTGGAGTGGCTACTAAAAGTAGAGATGTGTCATAACAGAATTTCGTAGGGTGGGCATTGCCCACCAACATAAAAATAACTTTGGTTTCATTCTCAGTTCTCTAGAATTATTACAACCATGCAACTCACGAAAAAAAGTCTGCCTGAACGTCTGAATCATATTTATGATGCGATTGTCGTTGGTGGTGGCGCTGGTGGACTTTCCGCTGGAATTTACCTACAACGATTTCGCCTTTCGAGCTTAATTATTGATAAAGGCAAAGCTCGCTCATTCTGGATGCAAGAATTGCACAATTATTTAGGCTTACCACCGGATACTCCGGGTCGCGTTCTGCTGCAACAAGGGAAACAGCATTACACGTCGTTAAATGGCGATATGCTGAATGGTTATGTTGAGGAAGTGGTGGATGAGGGAGATAGGTTTGCCGTGCGGGTAAAGGTGGGTCGTAAAAATAGTATTTACCCCGTATTCCGCTCGAAATACTTAATTGCTGCGAGTGGCATTATCGACAATTTACCCCCTTTGGAGGATATGCAAAATGTCTTTGATTATGCAGGATATAATTTACACGTCTGTATGGTTTGTGATGGCTACGAAATGACAGATAAACAATGTGGTTTCATTGCGGGTAGTGAAGCCAGTATTGAAGAAATGGTGTTTAATCTCAGTTGGTTTACCCCTTATATCACCGTGTTCACTCATGGACTGTTTGCGGTGAGTGACTCAATGCGTTCTCAACTGCACAATCATGGTTATCGTTTGGTGGAAACCCCGATTAAGAAATTTCTGGGTGAAAATCACCAGATGACGGGAGTTGAGTTAGTAGATGGGTCAATTATTCCCTTAGAAACCGGATTAATTTCTATGGGGTCACGCTATCACAATACTTATCTCCAAGGATTCAATTTAGATGTCAAGGGTAGTAATCTGATTACCGATAAAATGGGGCGGACGTCTCACCCGCGAATTTTTGCGATTGGAGACTTAAAGGTGGGGTTAAATCAAGTGGTTGTGGCGGCTGGAGATGGTGCTTTAGCAGCGACTCAGATTTGGCGAGATATTCGTCGGGAATCCGGTTCTCGCCGCTGGGAGGAAAATCTAGCGGTTTCTGTTTAATGAGCCGGAAGTCAATAACCAAAGCCTTGAGCAATGGTGCATTACTACAATTGCCCAAATCAACAAACGAAAACAACTCAATTAAGATCAAATGATGAAAGAAAAAAATGATATCAGGATTAATCCTGGGATTATTACTGGTTTTAACTCTGCTAGGTGGTGTATTTTTGCCTAAATCTGCCCTAGCTGCCGTAGAATCTAAGGTGACGAGTCCACCTAGCGCAGAAGTCTATACAGCAGTCGATCAGTTGCTGAATTCGCTACCACGAGATTACTACACAGTAATGCAGGTAAAGCAGTTAAAGAACAAGCTCAAAAAGCGGGATAATGTCGTATTGGTTGATGTGCGAGAACCGTCTGAATATGATTCAGGACACATTCCTGGCGCTATTAATATTCCCGTGCGATCGCTAACCAAAAATTTGGCTAAAATCCCCACGGATAAACCTGTAATTTTATACTGTTCGAGTGGGCATCGCACGGCAATTGGTATGACGGCGTTGCGGTTGTTAGGGTATACGAATGTTCGCAGTTTTCCTCCCAGTATTAATGGCTGGAAGGCGGCTGGCGAACCGTTGGAAAAATAAGCCTGTTTAATTCCTTGAATTACCCTAATACCCTAATAGGAATAATAAGTATCTTAGACTACGGGAGACAGCGATCTCCCTAAGTCATTCCCTTCTCAGAGTCAGCAAGGCGAAAGAAAGCAGATACACCCTGCCTTATTCAAGACCCTATATAAAATGCAGATGACCCTCTAAACCTTTGACGAAATAACGGCTCATTTTGTGTCATTGGTGGCAATAAATTTTAAAAGGAATGGTACGCTCAAGCCAGGTTTGTCGTTGCACTTTATACCCAGCTTGGAATAGAGGCTGGGGGTGAGGGCTGTTACCTCGCCAATGTCTTCACTGTCAACACCTGCGGCGGTGTAGAATCGGGTGGATAAATAAATTTGACGTTTACCTTTCGCTGTTCCCCTGGCGCTAAATTTAACGTAACTAAAGGGTCAGACGGTTGTCCGCGACGCTGAACTAAATGCACATAGCGTGTCTGAATTTTCCCTTGATTATCTTCATAACTGACCCGAACCGTTCCCCGAAAAAAGACCTGATCAACGGTTGGATTCAAAAACAGTAATTTATCTGTACCTGCCTCATCTTTTAACGGTGTTTGCATTGATACCGTTACTGTTTGCAATTGACTGGTCGTATTTTTCAGGGGTAACGTTAGATTATATTCTACGCCATAATTACTATGAGCATAATAAGCCGTGTCCGGATAACGGACTAACATCGGCGCACTTTGAATTTGACCTGTATTCAACGTAATTAAATGCAGCGTCCCTAAGACATAGGAAAATGCCTCACCGGGTTGGGGAAGGCTCAAATTATCCGATTCTAAGGTATCTGTAATCTCTGCCAACCATTCTGTTCCTTGGGACACCCCAGCGACTCGTCCAAATACCGTCGGTTCTCTAGGCGGGTCAAGGAGGGTTGGTGTAAGATTACGGGGTTTGGCTAATTCCCCTTCGACTAATAAGGTTTGCCATTCCGCTAATGTCGGGGCGCGGTATGTCCCATTCGAGTTTTGCGGTGCTTTCATGGCTAAATTGGCAACATAAACTGAACCATTACTGCTTAACCGCATCATCGTGGAACGCCCATTTGATGCAGGTGCGCGTCGGATAGGAATGGGTTGATTCATCAAGAGTTGAGTTTGTCCTGCTGCTAATACCACTTGTTCCGGAAACCCATCCTGACGAATCCCCCGCAGTACATCACTCATCGTGCGACTACCGGGTCCTGAATAAATCTTACCATTGGGATTATCTACTATATCCGGTAAGTCAATAAATGGGGCATCGGGAGTACTTAAATAACTCGCCGCTTGCAAAACCTCAACCGTTACAGGTTTATCGGTGGGATTGTGCAGCAGTAATCCCTGATAAAGGGGACGAGTTTCTGCTTGAGTTTCTGCCCTAGCGATATGATGGGTAAAAATATCGAAACGTCCTTGAAAGGGAAAGTTCAAATGGGCAGAAGGAATGCGCTTTCCGGTTAGGGAAAATGTGGATAACAAAATTCCTTCACTTGTGACTAATTCGGGATAATTACTATTAAATGTGGGAACAGAATTCAGTCCTCCGGGTAATGTCCGCACCTGTTGGGGATGAATTTCAACCCCAGCAATATACTCAGGCGGAACCGCATAAATATTTAACGCCCGACACAATAACGCCGCAACTTCGCCCCGAGTCGCCCGTTGATTGGGGCGAAGTTGTCGTACTGTAGGATAATTCACCACCAGAGTATTTACCGCCGCCGCCGCGATCGCATTCCTAGCGTATCCTGGAATACCAGAGGCATCTTGGAAATACTGTCCCACGGTAGAGTATGGATTACTGGGAATGCTGTAATTCTTCGCCCCCGCCAAAACCCCAATCGCTTGCACACGGGGAATCGGTTGACTGGGTTGAAAAATCCGCCCTGGATAACCCGCGAAAAATTCCCGTTGATAAGCGTCTTGAATTGCCCGATATGCCCAGTGACGCTGTGGTACATCTGTAAACGTAATCCCACTGCGTTTAACTTCGGCGTCGGGAAAGGCATTCAGCATTAACACCGCAAATTCTGCCCGGGTAATCGAACCATTGGGGCGAAACGTGCCATCTGGATAACCCGTGACTAGGTTTCGAGATGCCATCTGGTTAATGCAATCCTTTGCCCAATGGGTTTGGATATCGGGGAATGCAGTAGCCTCGGTGGTAATCAGGCTACCACAGAAGGCAAGGAGAAGCGATTGAGAGATAGAGATGTGGAAACCTCTGGGCATGAATTAGGGGTTCGGGTTAACTTATCGTCGTTGAAGCATTTTTGGGAGAATTTGTTTCTGCGATTGTTCATGGTTCATTGGGAATCATCTCCCTCATCTCCCTCATCTCCCTCATCTCCCCCAGCTTCCCCTACACACCCAGAGGAAAAATTTTTTTTCGGCATGGGCTTGACAAATCCATAAATCTTCGTAACAATAGAATTCGGCTCGGAAATTGGGACTGTAGTTCAATTGGTTAGAGCACCGCCCTGTCACGGCGGAAGTTGCGGGTTCGAGCCCCGTCAGTCCCGTAAAATGCTTAAAGAATATAGGTCTAGTTGGCATAGAATGTAATGCCTACTCACTCAACCGCTACGGGGTGAGTTCTATTCGCAGTGAATCCAATGGCATTATCGCTTGTCTCAACCCCTCTACTAGCAACATCGAGATTTCTAGCTGAATTACGATGTCTTAATAATATAATTTTCGATAAATTATAGGATACTCAAGGTGTCATGTTGCCATTCACGGGTTATGACTCAAGCACTTACCCAATTTTCCATGAATGTCTTCAACGGTATTTTCCAGGTGCATTACCTATGGAAGATTACATGAAAAAAACTTTCCATTGTTTAAAAGCCCTGGGTTTTGAAGATGAAAATACAATGGGACTGGCAGCACTCTGTCGGGACGAAATTACTGATCCGTTACTTAATGAAGTCGTTAAATACTGGGAAAAAACCTTTAATTGTTGTAGTCTTGCTGGGTTCGTGATGATGGGAAAAACGGGTTTAGCCGCCGCAACCAACCACGTTCCGATTTTCGACGGAATACGCCGCTTTACGTTTTTAGCAATGCCTCATATTGCGATTTCTAGAGACGGAGAAATTGGCAAGGTTTATCGAGAAGGTATCCACAAAGCGTCTCATGCCTGTGGTGCATTAGAAACGATTGTAAACGAGTTAGAATCAGGACGTCTTAACCTGCAAATGGATATCGAGGATCTGGAACAATCCATTATCCGACAAAAAATACTGTCCACTATAAATTATGGAGACAAACCGAATTTAGTTGAGATGACTAAGTTGGCTTGTCAGATTATTTCTGATGATGTAGAAACCCTCTTGCATACCTTAGATTCTTCTATATTTAAGTATGCGGTGATGACGGGTATTCAAATTCATGGTCCTATGGAAACCAACTGGATCTATCCTTATAATTTTTATGTGGTGGGTGCAGATTTACCCGGAGGCAAAAATGTTATTGAAGTGGTTTGAAAAAGAAATTCGGGGATGGGTGAGGGAGTGTTTAGCACCTGATAATTAGCAAAGGTGGGTGATTATCCCTACTTTATCCGTGGGTAAATCACCCTCAAGTCAGCGCCAACGACAACTGAGCGCCGTTCTACGCTACAATAAATAGCTGGAAAATACTTAGCCAACCCTACCACCAAAGATTGATCTTGTGACTGTTAGAGTCCGCATTGCACCGTCTCCCACCGGGAATTTACACATCGGTACCGCCAGAACCGCCGTATTTAACTGGTTATTCGCCCGACACCACGGGGGTCAGTTTATTCTACGCATCGAAGACACCGACCAGACGCGATCGCGTCCCGAATATACCCAGAATATCTTGGATGGACTCACCTGGTTAGGACTCAACTGGGATGAAGGACTTGTTTTTCAATCGAAACGGTTTGACCTTTATCACCACACCATTCAAACCCTTTTAGATAACGGGTTAGCCTATTACTGTTACACCACAGAAGACGAACTCAAGGCACTCCGGGACGCCCAAAAAGCCCGGAAAGAAGCCCCTCGCTACGATAACCGTCACCGCAATCTCACCCCCGAACAACGCAGCGCCTTTGAAGCGGAGGGACGACAACCCGTGATTCGGTTTAAGATTGACGATAATCGCGAGATTGTCTGGAATGACCTGGTGCGCGGTAAACTCACCTGGAAAGGGAGTGATTTAGGGGGGGATATGGTAATTGCCCGCGCTGCATCCCAAGGTGAAATTGGTCAGCCTCTCTACAATCTAGCGGTAGTGGTTGATGATATGGATATGAAAATCACCCATGTCATCCGAGGGGAAGACCACATTGCCAATACTGCCAAACAGATATTACTGTATGAAGCCCTCGGCGCAACCGTACCCGAATTTGCTCACACGCCATTAATTCTGAATTCCCAGGGGCAAAAACTGTCTAAACGCGATGGCGTGACCTCGATTTCTGAGTTTCAGAATATGGGGTTTGTCCCGGAAGCCATGGCAAATTATATGACGTTACTGGGTTGGTCACCACCGGATTCAACCCAGGAAATTTTCACCCTAGACGAAGCCGCCCAACAGTTTAGTTTTGATCGGGTGAATAAAGCGGGAGCAAAGTTTGACTGGGATAAACTGGATTGGCTCAATAGTCAATATCTGCACAAAAAATCACCATCAGAATTAGTCGAGTTACTGATTCCCTATTGGCAAGAAGCGGGGTATGAGATTGACCCGGAAAATAATCGCCCTTGGTTAGAACGATTAGCGGCTGTGATTGGTCCGAGTCTGACCCGCTTACCAGATGCGGTGGAGATGACGCGGCTGTTCTTTACCGACTCGGTTGAGTTGACCCCAGATGCAATTGAGCAACTTAAAAAAGAAGGGGCTACAGATGTACTGAACGCGGTTTTGGAAGCCTTAGACAATACGCCAGAATTCAGTCCAGAAACCGCAGGACAAATCATCAAACAGGTAACAAAACAGCAAAAAGTTAAGAAAGGGTTAGTCATGCGATCGCTGCGTGCTGGACTCACGGGTGATGTCCATGGTCCTGATTTAATGGAGTCTTGGGTATTGCTGCATCAGAAAGGACAAGATAAATCGCGTTTACAGCAAGCTTTGAGTAAGGTGTCATCGTAAGCTGTTTGGCATTTAAATCTTAATGTCAATAATGGTGAATTGTAGTGTGAGCATCTTGCTCACTATCTATACCCAATAAACATTTGGGAATCTTCAAAACTCTGAAATCCCGTAGGGTGGGCAGTGCCCATCCTATTAGGCTGGCAAGCTTAAAGTGTGGGTAAAATTTTTCTGGATAGCTACTCTCATAAGGGTTTGGCGAAAATACTTGACCACTGTTTTAACCTTGCCAAGCTACTACGGTATATCGAGTTTCGGCGATCTCAAAATGCTGATTTGAGTACCATTCCTTTTGGGATAAAGAGCGGGTTTTCGTGGAACGGTTATCGGTAGATAGGCAAAATTAAACGGCTTGCACCCACCTCTATAACTCTGCTTTCAGACACGCCCTGATTGCTTGTACAGTATCAGAGGTAGCCAAAAACTCTGTCCATGTTTAATTCCCTTTTCTCGTTCAAACCCAATCAACGTCCTTACGGCTCTAGGTTTAACCCCAAACAACTGCTGATGCTGTTGCTGTTGTTACTTGAAGCGCAATTCGTCACCCAACTCACCCCAGTCACGGCTCAAACGGATGTGCCGACAACGGTTGAACCTTCCCCGGATACAGCGCCGACAATTTGTCCGGCTGATCTCAAAGCTTCCATCGACGCGATCGCCAATCGTCCTGAATTTGATTATGCTCGTTGGGGTATCTTGATCCAACCCCTATTCTCAGACACACCCTTATATAGTCGTGAACGCGATCGCTATTTTATCCCCGCCTCTAATCTCAAATTATTCACCACCGCCGCCGCTTTATCCCAACTCGGTGCTAACTTTCGCATTCGCACCTCTGTTTATGGCACGCCAACAGAAGGAACTATACCCCAATTACGAGTCGTTGGGCGAGGTGATCCCAGTTTAAATACGGATCAGTTAAAAGACTTAGCCCAACAGCTTCGGCGTCAGGGAATTCGGCGGGTGGATCAACTGATTGTCGAAGATCGCTATTTTAGTGAACCCAAGGTTAACCCAACCTGGGAATGGTCAGATATTCAATTTTATTATGGGACTGCTGTCAATAGTTTAATTCTCAATGAAAATGCAGTATTACTAACCCTAACTCCCCAAACGGTAGGACAACCCTTAACCGTGACTTGGGCTGACCCCATTGCAGCAAAACAATGGCAGATTGAAAATCAAACCGTTACCACTGAAGCCGAACCAACGGAATCAATTAATATTTCTGGGGTGCTGGGTAAACCATTATTACGAATACGAGGTCAATTAGCGGCGGATGCAGGACTTTGGTTAACGGCGGTGGCAATTCCTGATCCGGCGAACTATTTTCTCCAGCATTTCCGTCGGGCGTTAGCGGATTCTGGAATTCAGGTGGAACGAGGGTTGGTGACGACTGAACCGAATTTTCAAGAAGACACTGAATTAGCGGCGGTAGACTCTCCTCCCCTGAGTGAATTGATTGCTGAAACCAATCAGCAAAGTAATAATTTGTATGCAGAAGCATTATTGCGATCGCTAGGTGTGACTGACAAAGAGGCGGATGAGTCAACGGCTACGGCTGGACGGGAACAGATTAGAGCGAGTTTAGCAGAATTAGGGGTTGAACCGGAATCCTACGTCCTTGCTGATGGTTCAGGATTGTCTCGCCACAATCTAGTAAGTCCCACGGCTATTGTACAAACCCTACAGGCGATCGCCCGAACTCCGATGGCACAATCCTATCTAGATTCCTTAGCTGTGGCTGGGGTAGAAGGAACACTACGACAGCGCTTTCAGAATACCCCAGCCCAAGGTCGAGTGTATGCTAAAACGGGAACCATGACGGGCGTGTCGGCACTTTCCGGCTATGTGGAGGTTCCCGATTATCAGCCGTTGGTGTTTAGTATTATGGTGAATCAATCCAATCAATCAGTGAGTACAATCCGTCAAGCCATTGATGAAATTGTGGTTTTGCTTTCGCGGTTGCGTTCTTGTTAAAAGAGGGAACAGGGAACAGGGAACAGGAAATTCTAGTGTTGTAACAAATCTGGGTTGGCTACCGCCGTAATAACCCAGTCCGCGTAGGCGGACTTTGTTTGTGTAGCAGCGATTTTAATCGCCCTAGCTTTAGAATTTGGCTAACCGACTCGTGGCGTAAAGATCATGATATTCGGTATAAAACTTGCCACCCGAATCGCGAGGGGCTACCCCTTCAACGAAGTAAGGGGTAGGGGGATAGCGGAAAATGCGAGGGGTCAATCCCCGAAGTATTTTCAATCTCTCTCTTTCTATCTATCTATCCCATGTAGTGGTATAGTTTAGCCATGAAACAAGTTCTCACAATAGTTGTAAAGCTCCAGCCCTCTCCTGAACAAGTTGCCTTCTTAGAGGCAACTCTTCAGGCGTTTGCGGACGCTTGTAACTACGTGAACGAAAACACAGACCCTAAGCTGACCAACAAAATTGCTATCCAGTCCTTAGTCTACCAAACCATCAAGAAAAAATTCAATCTGGTGGCAAACATGGCAGTTAGGGCTTGTGCGCGTGTAGCTGCCAACCGCAAGGTAGCCAAGCTAAAAGGCAAACCTGTTAAAAGATTTGCCCCAAGCAGCATGGACTGTGACAAAGACTTGTTTCGCTTCCGAGAACAAGACTGGACGGTAAGCCTTGCTACCGTTCACGGCAGAGAGCGAATTGAGCTGAAGGTCGGGAATTACCAAAGGGGAAAACTCAAAGGGAGAAACCCTACTTCTGCTCAACTGTGTAAGCATCGCGATGGTCAGTTCTACCTGCACATCCAAATTAAAGACGAAGCTCCCGACTCATCCGTGAAAGACTTGGTGATAGGTATCGACTTGGGACGCCGAGACATTGCAGTTACATCAGAGGGCAAAAAGTGGGACGGTTTGCACATTCAGTCAGTAAGAGATAAGTTTTATAAAGTTAGGGCGTCTCTCCAGAAAAAAGCCTCGAAAGGCACAAGAACAACTCGGCGTAGATGCCGGGAAGTTTTGAAACGGCTGTCGGGGAGGGAGAGACGTTATCAACAATGGCTTAATCACAACATCTCCAAATCAGTGGTCAGACGAGCAGTTGAGTATAGTGCCTCTATTGCTATAGAAGACCTTACGGGAATTAGGGAGAGAACCAACGAGCAACCCAGAAGCAAGACGGAACGTAGACGCTCAAATTCATGGGCATTCTACCAACTGCGAATGTTCATTGAGTACAAAGCGCTTGGGGCAGGTGTTCAGGTTATCCCTATCTCCCCTCGCTACACCTCCCAAATGTGTCACAACTGCTTACACATTCACCCGGTAAAAGGAAAGTCTTACCGTAGTGGCAAGACTTTCAGGTGTGGGCATTGTGGTTGGCATGGAGATGCCGACTTTAATGGAGCCAATAATATTGCACTTGTGGGGCTGTCTATAAACCAGCCTGGAGGCACGGGGTTATCGTGCAAGCTAAGCCGAACTATTAAGTATGTTCAGCGTTCGACTGAGCGCTCACGCCGAAGTCTTAGCTTGTTCGATGACTGAGCGGGCTACTAAAAACCCAGACCTCGGCTCTTAGCAGGTCTGGGTAGTTTATTTCTAACTTCTCGACGTATAGGTTTACCTGTCCAAATTTCCACAGATATCCAATCGCCGCTTTGTTTAAGTTGAAAACCGTCTTCACCTGGAATCAGGTCATCAAAAATAATTGACCAGTGGGGCGGTGAAATTTCCCAGGCTTGAGGCGGAATAATGCCCTCTTGTTTGCGATTTCGATCATAAATGGGGATAATCGTTTGGGGATTGAACCCAACCCGAGTCACAATTGGATTAACACAGCGACCTTCACGAGTCACAAATTCCAGAACTGCATCCCAGTCATAGATGGGTTGACAGTCTCCGACTCCAAACTCATCTTCTGGCACACAGATAGCGCCCATTAACCACGTTAACTTGGATAGAATCCGATTGACACGCGAGCGATCGCACTCTAGCAGATTAAGTTCTACAGGGCTAAACTCGCGTAGTCTAGGCGTCCACTTGGGTGTCCATAATTCAAATGATAAGGTTGGATCGATAGGGACACGGGTCAGAGTCAAGTTGGGAGTGGCTTGTCGGGGTGGCAACGCTTGGAGAAATTCTGACTGAATAAACTCTGACATCCCTCGGCTTTGTACGCTAAACATAGCAGTTTGTAACATTGTCGTTTAGTTAAGAACCTCTTTATCGACTCAACAAAAAATAATAGAACTACCCTGATCAAGGTTACGCTTCAACCTGATCGTCCGTTACCCCTCTACAGAGTTAATTTGACCTTAATTCTTTATCAAAACTTTAATATCGAAGATTTGGCGATCACTCTAAGTGATCAATCCTTAAAGGTATTAGTGATTCTTTTTGTTTAAAAATGTAATATAAATCACAGACAAGGGTCATGGGTCATTTTTTATAGCCCACATTCCGCACGTCAAGTTGTAGCATGCAAAGTAGTACAAAAATCCTGGGTAGCTTGGCAAACTTTTTACGTATAAATATTTAGGGCTTGCTGCACAAGCCTGAAACCCTTACAAATAAAGAGTTAGGGGATGATTAAATGTGCATCAGGTGCAAGGCGAAAGAAACCCATAAGCTGGAAATCCTGACATTTTTCGAGGATGCTTAAGCAGAATCTTCCCCCATCAGGGGGTTGACCCTTCGGCTGCGCTCAGGGTCAACATTGAGCGAAGTCGAGATGTTGAAACTGTTTCCTATTCCCTGTTCCCTCTTGGACTAACTGATGTATCCTCGTAGTGCTATATCCCCAAGGTCTCACAATCACAAGAGCTTATATCGATTGAGCGCTTCTTTGGCTAAATCACGAACAAAATTCAAGGTGTGTTCAGCTTCAAAGTTATTGTTATCGCCTTTTTCTCGATTACATTTCCAACATATAATCTGAAGGTTGCTTGACTCAAACAGCAATTCAGGACATCGAGCTTTATTAACTCTGTGGTCTAATGTAACGTAATTAGGATGAAAGTAATAGTTTCCTGCCTTGTTTATACAATCTACCCCATTCGCATCTTGATATTGATAGCCTCTTTTGAGCGCTTCTTGGTGAGATTGTGTGCTGTGTGAGAACTTCCCATGTACCATCTTTTTCCCACAGAAGGGACAAGGCTTCTGATTAAACTTTTGTCTATACTCGTTTGGGCTAATCGACCCATACCTCGGATGATTAATTAGCTTTTGGTTTGCACCATATTTCCACAGATCGTTGATATCTGAACTTCTGTAAAGAGTCTTTAGGGCATTCTTATTCATATCTGGCACTGTTTTTACAAGAGTTGATACTTAGCAAGGGCTTTGTTAGCTAGTTGTTTAACATTTTTGTAGTTTTTATCAAGAGTCTCTAGGGCTTCAGATGCAATGTCTTGCGCTTGTTCAGCTTCTAGAATCGAGTGCTTGATAGCCCCACTTAAATCGCCTTTACGCAACTTGTGATCAAAAAGACTCAACTCTTGGAATGAGGTTTGCAATAGACTCCACGACTTCTGAACATGATTCCAACCAATATTACGATACCCTTTAGATCGCAGTTCCTTTTGTTTTGCTCGCTCTAGTTTAGAGAAGGATTCTGTATTTCTTTTTTGCCAATCTCGATAACTTAATCCATCAACAATATTCATAATTATCTACCCATTGAAATCAACGTCTCGTTTATCCTTTTCCACTCTGCAACACCATGATTGTTACGGATGTACTCTTCAATCCTAGATAACTGTCCTTTTAGAGTATCAATTCTTTTTTCCAAAATTTTTATTTTATCGGCTGACTCCTGCGTGGATGCCAACGTTATCTGATCCATGTCGGAAATAGTTTGACGCATATCGGAAACCATGGTGTTGTAGTCTTCCTTATGTACCAAATCTCTCTCTAAAAGAGTTTCCTTACGATCAGAGCGGTTCTGGGAAAGGGCGTTGATTAACCACCTTCCCACTGAAACAATCTCAGAGTTTTGGGGGTCAAGGAAAGACTTTAACTTATCATTTGCCTCTCGGGTTTTTTGGGCTTGACAGTACCTGTTGTAAGTATTGGCAGATTTTACCAGTTCCAACACGTCCAAGTGTTGAGCCGCTTGGCTAATTTGCTCATCAGTCATTTTCTTTTGTAAGGCATATTGGGCAACCCCTGAAGCCCGACTGATCCGCTGAATTAACCGATTGCGTTCTTGTTTGTTCATCTCCTGTACCCTGTAAATTTAACAATGAAGAACTGTGTATTTGTTAATACTCTTGTAAGAATCTCTAGCGTAAGAGAGTGTCTAAGTATTATTCAACTTTACCTGATAAAACTCAACGTTTAGGCGTGAGCAACATCCGTGTTGGCGACATCATGGGATGTGTAATAAAATCAATAATGTTTGAAACGGCGATCGCGCCCAGAAGTGTTTCACGTTTGAATTCGAGGGTTATGGTTGTACTTTATGCTTCTTTCTCCAGTATTCCCTCTCTATCAGTAAAAAACTTAGCGATCGCCAAAATTTTACAAAAATTTTACTCAACCTTTATACTACGGTCACTTGAGGCGATTTTGCTTACAGCAGATTTCGGGTTGATGATGTACAGTCTCTAAGCAAGATCCCCGACTTCTTCAAGAAGTCGGGGATCTGTCTGTGTACCTCAGTTATCAGTTTTTTTGTCAACGTTGAGCGGCAAAACCTAGCCCAGAAAGAATTTGGGGAAACTCTCTACCATCCTCTCCTAATAACCCGCCTCTTCCTCATATTCGGGGGTTTTAGTCTTTTCGGGAATATTAACGGGCGGTGCTTGATAGGGTTCGCGCTCTACAGTATCTTCCCAAGCATCACCTTCTACCTCATAATCCGCGTACTCATCTTTGTGCGGCGGCTCATAAGGTTCGGGTTCTGCATAAAGGGGGTCTTCATACCGACGCGCTGCTTGAGACGAATCTTCCCATTCATCCCCCCAATTATCCTCTTCTAGTTGGGCTTCGGCATAAATTGGCTCTGCCCGTTGTTGGCGTATCGGCTCACGTATCGGCTCCGGTTCGGGTTCTTGCCAATCCTCATCCCACCGTTCCTCGACTGGCGTAGCCGTCTGGATGGGTTGAGAAATCGGGGTGCGAACGGGTATTCCTGTCCCCAATTGATTTTCCGGTCGGGTGGTGGGCGCATAGTAGCCTTCCTCTTCTTCCCGCTCCCAAGGAGGATTGCCAATGCCCATCCGCTCTAGAATACCCACGGTTAGCTGAATCAGCCGTTCTTGAGCGCCTTCAAAGACGATGAGGCGGTCTGGACCACTGCTAACAATTTCCTCAATCGGTAATTCATAAGTACTAATCACCTGATCAGGGATTTGGGGTAATCCCAAGGAGGCAATAATCAAAGACGCCACCTTGCCATCTTCTACGCTAAACTTGAATCCTCGAACCCGACCTAAGAGTTCACCGGTTTCGGTAATCACTTCGCTATTGATCAGCGTACTGTAGGCATCAACGTCAACATCCTCAACCACATCCTCATCCTCAACCAGGATGACATCACCCACTTGTTGAATGCTGCTGAGGAGCATATACTGTGGCATTCCAGCCAGCGAGAGCAGGTTGTCTCGTAACCCTAATGCCACAACTTCGCGCCGATCAATATCTACGAGCAGCTCCTTGACGACACCGAGGCGCTTACCGTTATTGCGAGTAATCACCTGAGTATTTAAAAAATCGGAGCGCTGACGAATTAGTTCAGTTGTCATTATGTCTTGCAATCCTGAATCTCGACTCCTGCTGGAATGGTTATCAATAGTATCAAGGCTAATAATCACATATAATCTACATCAGTCCCGTTTGGCAGACCCTAATTTCAATCCTAAGACTTGAGTATACGCTCCTCTCGCTTGGGTAACACCAATGGTGCGCTCGGCAGATTCAATCATAGGTCGGCGCAAACTAACAACGATAAATTGGGCAAGTTTAGCCTGTTGTTTGATCATTCTAGCTAATCGCTCGACATTTGCCCCATCGAGAAACATGTCAACTTCGTCAAAGGCATAGAATGGTGACGGTCGATACCGTTGTAGGGCGAAAATAAAACTCAGGGCGGTGAGAGATTTTTCGCCGCCGGACATCGACGCCAATCGTTGCACCGGTTTGCCTTTGGGGTGAGCCACCAAGTTAAGTCCGCCGTTAAAGGGATCGTCGGTGTCATCCAGTTGCAGATGCCCGTCGCCCTCGGAGAGTTCGGCAAAAATTGTTTGGAAGTTTTGATTAATCGCGTCAAAGGATTCTTTGAAGGCTCTTAATCGTAGGGTAGTAAAGTTTTCAATTCGCAGCAATAGCTCAGTCCGCTCCGCTTCTAGGGTTGCCAGTTTTTCCGACAGTTCCTGGAGACGGGCTTGGGTGTGATCGTATTCTTCCAAGGCTAACATATTCACGGGTTCCATTGCCTCAAGTCGTTTTTGACCATTGCGGATATCCCGTTGCAGCTTCTCCAGTTGAACGGTGATTTGGGAAATGCTGTAGGGATGGGTTTCACGACTATCGTTTTCTTGGCTCCCAGATGAAACTAAACCCGCCTCGCCACCCTGTTGATTACCAGCCTCATCTTCCAGACGTTCCGCTGGAATGTCTCTACTAGCTTCTTTATCTTCCCCATCTCCCCCATCTCCCTTATCTCCCGTCTCTACCATCAGGGAAACCTCTGGCAACGGATCAGGTAATTCAGCCTGTTGGATTTCAAGTTGAGTTTGTAGGGTAGTCAGTTTTTCCTGCCTTGTCACCTGGGTTTCCTGAAGCTTTTGCCGTTGCCAAGACAGCTTTTGCTGGTTGAGGTGTTGGTTTCGGAGGATAGCCTCGACGCGATCGCGTTCTTGTTTGGCTTCCCCTAACCGCTGTTCTAGCTGGGTTAATCGGGCTTGGGTTTGTTCAATTTGCACCTCAATTGCCTCAAGCTGACGATTAATCTCGGCTTGCTGTTCTTGGATTGATTGGTGTTGGGTTTGATATTCGGCAATCCGTTGATAACTTGTCGCCAGTTGCTCGTTGGTGCGCTGATGCTGATTCTCTAAGGCTTGCAGTTGTTTTTCCGCCTCCCGCAATGCCTGTTCGCGATCGCCTAATACGGCTTCCTGGGTTTTAATTTGACTCTGAATCTGTTGCCATTCCTGGGGAGTTTGCTCGGCTTCCAGTTGCGCCAGTTGTTCGCGTAAGGCTTGCAGTTGTCGTTCTTGGGCGGGAAGATCCTGATTTAACTGCTGCAACCGTTCCGCCGCAGTCTGGACTTCCTGGGTATTTTTGGCGAGGAGCGATCGCACTTGGGTTTGTTGTTCCGTTAGCCCTTGGATGTCTTTGCGGGATTGTTCTAGGCGTAATTGGGTCTGGGAGCGGGTTTCCCTGGCATCTGTCAGGGTTTGCGTCAATTGTTTAGCCGTGGCTGATTCCCGTTCCAGCCATTCGTCACAGCGCTTTAACATGGCTTCAATATCTTGGAGACGATCTCTCAACGCCATCATCTCCGCCGAATCACTGGTATCACTAATACCAAAATGTAATCCAGACCGATAACTACTACTTCCCCCCGTCATCGCCCCACTACTTTCTAAAAGTTCTCCGTCTAATGTGACAATTCGGCATTGACCCAAATAGGGACGCGCCGTACTCAGGGTTTCAAACACCACCGTCGAGCCAAATACATAAGCAAAAATTGTTTGGTATCGAGGTTCACAATCGATTAAATGCACCGCGTAGTCAATAAACCCTTGAGCATGGCGCAGTGCCACAATGGGAGAGAATCGAGGCGGCTTAATTTTATTTAAGGGTAAGAATGTGGCTCTCCCCGCACGTTTTTGTTTGAGCAGTTCGATCCCCACTGCTGCTACTGCATCATCTTCGACCACGACATGCCCCAAACGCCCACCTGCGGAGGTTTCCAGGGCAAGTTGGTAGTGGGGTTCGACGCGACCGAGTTGGGCGACTAAACCATGAACGCCGGGGATATCCGCCTGAAGAACAATTTTAGTCGCATAAGTGCCTTGGGCTTCTTGCTGTGCCTGTGCTTGGGCTTCTAACTTATCCAGTTGACGCTGTTTGTCCCGTTGTTCGGACAGGAGGCGGGTTTGGGTTTGCCGTTGGGTTTGTAACTCTTGTTCATTAGCGGCTAAGGTTTGGGCAAGGGTTTGAATCTGTTGCGAGACGGCGTTTAATTGCCCCTCTAATTCTGCCGCTTGTGTCTGTTTGCTGGCAAGTTCGGGGGCGATGCGTTCTAATATCTGGGTTTGTTCGTCAATTTGGCGGCTAAGTTGGTTATGCCGTTCTTGGAGTTGGGCTTGTTCAGTGCGCTGGGGATTCAGGGTTTGCAGTCGAGCTTCAATTTGGCGGGTGAGGGTGTTTTGGTGCTGCACCCAGGCTTCTGAAGCCGAGGCGATCGCATCCGCTTGTTCTCGGCTGGCGTTCAGGGCGGTTTGAGCCGCCTCCCGTTCTTGGCGGCGTGAGGCGATAATTTGGGTGTCGAGATGGTGGCGTTCAGCCTGAAGCTGTTGCAGACGTTCTTCCTGTTGCTGAATCTCGTTTTGGGTGTTTTGTTGGTTCGCCTCGGTATCCGCCAGGTTTTGAATAAGTTCCTGTTGGCGGCGTTGTAACTGGCGGCGTTCGGCGTCTTGGCTGGCTAAGGTGGCGGATACGGCAACTTGTTCTTCTTCGCCTAAGGCTTTGACACGGGTGTTGAGGGTTGCGAGTTGTTCAGTTCCTTGACGAATTTCGGATTCTATGGTATGCAATTGCTGGGTTAGCTGGCGTTCATCCTGTTCTCCTTTCTCCATCAGAGAGATAAGATGAGCCACCTGTTGTTGAAGCGATCGCCATTTGAGGACGAGTTCCCATTGTTGTTTTTCCTGGAGTTCCGCCCGCAGTTTTTTGTATTTCTCCGCCTTAATCCGATCCGCCGCCAAGCGATCGCGTTGGGTGATCAGTTCTTTTTCAATAATCCGACAGCGATCTTCCCGTTCTTTAACCTCATTCAGGGTATCTTTCGTCTGGGTAATTTTGCGGTCAAACGCCGCGACTCCGGCTAATTCATCAATAATCTCCCGCCGTTCTCGCGAGTTCATGGAGATGATGCTGGTAACATCCCCTTGTAACACCACATTATAGCCTTCGGGATAGACTCGCAGGCGGTTAAGCTGTTCGTGCAGTTGAGTCAGCGTGCAGGATTCACCGTTAATATAGTAGGTTGAGGTGTAGGTGTTTTGCTTAGTCACCCGCAGCCGCCTTGTCACAGTCCATTCGGTTGATTGGGGAGTTAAGGGTTGGGAGTTGGGATTGTCTTCTTCTGTTTCCTCTTCCTTTTCTGCATCTGATTCCGAGTTTTCCGGTATCTCTTCTACCCCTAGAATATCGGGTGCGTCAGATAGGTCAAATGTCACCGTAACCCTGGCTTCAACCGTACTCCGTCGCTCTTTATTATGATTAACCAGATCAGGTAGACGTTCAGCCCGCATTCCCTTGGAACTGGATAGCCCTAAACAAAAGAGGAGAGCATCGAGGATATTGGATTTTCCTGACCCATTAGGTCCTGAAACCACAGTAAATCCGGGCAGCATCGGAATTTGAGTCGTGCCGCCGAAGGATTTAAAATTAGTGAGTTCCAGGCGCTTAACATGCACCATAGGTGTAGGTCAGTTCAGGTTCGCTGTGTGGTACGAGTGTATCAAAATAATAATGTTGATCAGGTTAACAGATATTATCCTGTTCCAGAGATCGCGATAGGATAAAACAAGCTCAACCCTAGGATGGTGGAATGAACAGGGTGATTGTGTCTACAGGGCTTGAAAGCTATTGCTTTTCGGCTAATTGTTGTAAGGGTTGTGCCATCTGCTGCTTCCTTCAGTTTGATTGAGTGGTGCGTGAGACTCACTGAGCGATAAATGCTAGCCTGATCTGGAGAGTTTTAACCTATACCTGATCGATACCAACGGTTGCCCCGCATTGAGTTCACAAAATGCAATCATTAAGCCGGGAGAACACATTTTTAGGGGCTTGTGATCCAAAACACGTTCAAGGTAGATCCGAGTCTCATCGAGGGCGTACTCTGGGTCAAAATACTGATGTGACTGTCTTGTAAGCAACACAGGAGGGCGATCACTTCTATTTCAGGATAGAAATGATGAAATTAGAACAGCAGATGCTATCAAAACAGTCAGTGCAACGAAAGGGGAGTTGTTATGCAAACATTAAAACAGGGGTTAGAGGAGTGCCATCTGATGGAAAGGTTGGCAGATCAACTCGAACAAGAGTGGCAACAGCGTTTAGCCAATGACTATCCAGGCTATTGCCCAGCGATCAGAACCAGCATTGTCCACTGGTTACTGGGAGAAAACAGGGAAAGGTTAAACCACTTACTACCCGACAAACTCAAGATTGTCTGCCAAGCGATGGACTATCGCTATCGGATTTTACGTCAGCGCTATTTGGGGGTTACTCCAGAGCAAGCCTATCGCAATTTGACGAGTCGGTTAGCGAGTTTAATGACGTTACGGAATAAAATCCGGACGTGGGTGTCTCTGAGTCGCGATCGCCAACGGGCTGTGGTGGATGTCTTACAAGAAGTGATTCAGGAATTATTAAACAGCGATCGCTATATCCAAGGGCAGATTGGTTGGATTGCCCAATGTAGTGAAGATATTCATTTACGCGACGCCCTCTTACTCACCACCCTTGAAGAATATTGTATGCGTCCGATCCGCAATCAGCCGTTGGTTGTCTATCGATTCGTCAATTTTCTCAAGCGATCGGGACGCGGTGGAATGACGCATCTACCGGGCGGGGAAAATGTGCGATTTGTCTCCGAGTCGATTACCTCCGATGATACCGATGCTCCGGTGAGTTTATTAGATAATCAAGCGATCGCGGATTATCAAGAGACTCAAGGCTGGCAAGAGCAACAAGCGCTGCGTCTATCAGTACGCCAAGAATTTGAAACCTACCTCGACCAAAACGTTGGTGCCCAAGCCGCCCAATGGTTACGCCTGTATCTGCAAGGGAAATCTCAAGAGGAGATCGCTAAGACGTTAGGCTTGCCGATCCAAAAGGTTTATCGCTTGCGAGAAAAAATCAGTTACCATGCCATTCGCGTCTTTTCCCTGAAAGTTAAGCCGGAATTAGTCGCCAGTTGGTTAGAGGTATCCTTAAAGGAGCATAACTTAGGGTTAACTCCCATACAGTGGCAAGACTATTGGCAAAGTCTCACCGACCAACAGCGCCAGTTGCTTCAACAATTGAGAACTGGTAAAACGCTCGATGTCATTGCCAAGGATCTAAATTGGAAGTATAACCAGGCACTTGGCGAATGGAGTAAGCTCTACTTAGCGGCTCAAGACATCCGTAGCTCTTCCTAGAACGTTGATCATTTGCCAATTCCGTGTATTCCCTAACCAACGTTGTTAAAAATTTAAGTCGGGTTCACAGCTAACCTTTTTGCCAATCCCAAACCGGAAAGTCTATATTATCTGACTCCTGGGGCATCTGAACCGATTGATACTCAGGCTGGAGAAATTACTATGTTACCCTCACCACAGGACCCAGAACGAGCGGACACTCCTGTTCAGTCTAAATCATCCTCTCAAGCGTCAGAACTATCTGGCGTGGATACTGAGCAAATGTTTCGGCTGATTGATAGTATTCTGCCTTTTGAAGCCTGTCTATTTCATCAATTCTTGCCCCTGTCTCTCGAAGGCAAGTACCTGAAGCTTGGTATAGTGGATACCCACGACTCCACGGCTCTTGATTATGTCCGTCGCATTCTGGCGTTTATGAACTGTTCCCTCAAAGTCGAACAGATTACCGCCAACACTCATACAGCGATGTTGTCTGCCTATTTAAATCAAGGTCATCGCGACACAGCACCGAAAAGGCAACGCTCTGAGCGCCAACAGTCCATTCCTCGGTCGGAACAAGCAACGCTAATTATTGATGATGCCAGTTTAGCTGAAGATGAGGCGAATCAGCCTGAGCCGTCAACCCCTTCTCCTCAAGCGGCGGCACAGAAACACAACTCTACCCCAGTAGCGTCTCAATCGCAACCGAGTGATGCTGCCCATTTAACGGAGGATGAGACAACTGAACCCCAGCCATCAACCTCCGCCGCTAACGCAGCGAAATCCTCTCAACCTCCAACCAGCCATGAGGTAAGCCAAACTGAAAATGAGGCGGTGCAGCCTGAGGAATCAAAAGCGGCGGCGAAAACCAATAATAATTCTTCGGCTAGCGAATCTCACCCGACACTGATTATCGATGATATCCGTCAACTCCAGGACGAATTAAACCAATCCTCTGAAATATCTAACCACGAGGATAGCCAGCCATCAACGCCAACGCCTCAACCGACGTCACAATCGTCTAATCACTCCCCAGCCCAACCACCGCCTCTTTCTGGCAAAACGGTATCGACTCAGACGGCGCTGACGCCAGTTTTCCAAAGGTCACTCCCAACTAAAGCTCTTTTACCCTTGGATGTAAACCCTGTCTATTTATCTCGTCCGATCGCGTTTTTGGCAACCTTAGCCCCCCATCAAATTGTGGAAGAGTTGTTAGGGCGGCTGTTGCAGGGGGGAATTGGTCGGCTGTATTTTCAGCGACAATCTGAGCGGGGTCGGGTTGTTTTGCGCCAGGATAGCTCTTCCCAGTCTGTCTTGGATAAATTAAGCGTATCTGTTTTTGAAGATATCATTATTGAGCTTAAGCGCTTAGTTAACCTGCCGTTGCAGCCCATTACCCAACCCAAACAGATCGAAAGTGAGCGACTCTATCAACAAGAATCCCTCCTATTGTGTTTGCGGCTAGTACCCGGTACTCATGGGGAAGAGGCAACGCTACAACTCTTGCGAGGAGCGCCTTTAAACTTCTATCAACAACAAAAGGTGGAACGATTGGGTCAGGAGGCGATTAAACTTGCCGGACAACTCCAGCACAAGCTCAATGAAATCCGCGATCGCTCTTATCGCTATTCCATTCCGCCGGTGGAAACCCTACCAACCCTGAACCAACTCTTACACCATCTCGACACACAACTCGAAACCCTGATGCACAATCCCATGGATCAGCAGGACAACTGAAATCCACCCCCATCTCCCTCTGCTTCCAGACGTAGTATGTTACGTCTCTACAGCTACCTGCTCCCAGACGCGCCATGGCACGTCTCTACATGGCTCCCACTCATTTGTAACGACTTATGAAGAACTCTTACGAAAAATAGATGACATGTTTTATCAATTAGCGCTACGGTTAGGGGGAGACATTGGAGTACTTTCATGGGTAAATCATATAAAAAGAAACAAGTCAGCCCCTTCAAGCTAGAGGGACAGTTTGTCAAATTTCTGGGTAAAGCTGGCAAAAAACCCAAGTTGCTGTGGGTAAATACAGAAGCAGGTGAACGATATATCAAGCTGGCTAAACCCTTACGGGAATCTCTACCTGAAATCCTCAAACCCGGAGATCCGATAGAAGTCTATGGCAAACAGAAGTACAAACCCAAACGTGGGGAATTGAAACTCAAAGCCGAGCGGGTGACATTGAAAACCCCGTCAGCATCTCAGCAATATGAGAAACTTTTGCAACCGTCTCCCCAGAAAACCAAAGCCAGCGTCATGGTGTGTAAAAAGTCATCCTGTCGCAAGCGCGGTGCGGCAAAAGTCCATCAAGTGATGAACAACACCTTGCGCGATCGCAACCTTGATGACCAAGTAGCGATTAAAGACACAGGCTGTATGAAGCAGTGTAAAAAAGGTCCATGTATGGTAGTGATGCCAGACAAAGCCCGGTACAATAAGGTGGCTCCCGAAGACGTACCGACGCTAGTGGATAAGCACTTTGGCAGTAAACTCAAGCCAGAGGCAAATGTATCCCAACGCTCTACCGTCAGATGTGGAGGCTAATACTGGGGGATTGGGGGGTCAAGAATTCAGACAACCGAAAAAATTCTCTGATTCCCCTTGCTTTCTTAGTGTTGTTGCCAGTTAAACAAGGTGCATAATGAGAAATCTACCGCCACCCGATTCGGACTCCTCTCCACTAGGTTTGGAGGAATGGATTGGTATAATTATCGCCGTTATCACTATCGGTGGGATTTTGATTGGAGTATTGGGTCAACGGCAAAAGGGATTGAACCTACAGCAGTGGATTGGCTCACTCACCTCTGAACCAAAAACAGAAGCACCAGAAGAGCCAAAAGTAACTTCTCCGATAGCTGAGGAGATTCCCACTCGCGAAACCCTCAGCAGCGCTCCTTTGGCAACAGACTCCCCTTCACCTTCTCCAGCCGTAGCTGCTGCACCCGAATCCATTGATGAAGACGAGGCGTTTCCGGAAATAGCTAGAGCTGTTCCTCTTGCTCCGATTGTCTCAGCTCCCACGACAGAAACAGCAGAAATACCCACGGAAACTCCGGAAGCAACACCGACACCAACCCCAACGGAAACGCCTGATGCAGCCGTGAAGTTTGCCGATGTTCCAGATGACTATTGGGCAAGTCCTTATATTACCGCTCTGGTGCAGCGGGATATTATGAGCGGCTTTCCAGAAGATAATACGTTTAAACCGAATAGTTCGATCACTCGGGCAGAATTTGCGGCGTTGTTAAGAAGCGCTTTTGATCAACAACCCACCTTAGAGACACCCAACTTTAAGGACATATCTTCAGACTTTTGGGCATGGTCTGCGATTCAGGAAACCAGCAAAACTAATTTTTTGCGTGGCTATCCTAATAATACCTTTCAACCCAAGCAACCGATTCCTAAAGTACAAGTTTTAGTGGCACTAGCGAGTGGCTTGGGGTTAGAAGCAAATCAATCTCCTCAGGAGGTGTTACAAACCTATCAGGATTCCGCTCAGATTCCAGAGTATGCGCGTGAAAAAGTCAGTGCGGCAACAGAAGCGGGTATTGTGGTGAATTATCCAAATACTGAGTCTCTCAATCCGACTCAAGATGCAACTCGCGCTGAGGTAGCGGCGATGGTTTATCAGGCTTTAGTCGAAGCTGGAAAAGCAGATGCTGTAACGTCTGAGTATGTGGTTAATCCTTGAATGAAAAAAGACTGATTTCCTGACACCAAGCTTATTATTTTTCTGGAAAGGCATTTATGTTAGTGATGTAGTAGGGG
>NZ_DS989874.1:64873-70446 GCF_000155555.1 Coleofasciculus chthonoplastes PCC 7420 | reverse complement strand
AAGGAAAAGTCAAGGAATAGATAATACTAATACTCTAGCGCGATCGCACTCTATCTCTACTATGTCTCAATCTGATCATACCCAACCCTTACCTCCCCTTGATCCCACTTTTTCCCGGATTAACTCAATTTGAGTAAGCTTTTGTCTTCACTATTGCCTATTGCCTAGCGCGTAGCGCTATATTACTGCGCCATCCAGGGTTTTTCTCTGGAACTCTAAGAAGATGAAACGAAGGGACGCGGCTTCAGCCCGTCCCGTAGTATCCTCTTAGAATCCCCCGCGTTTTAACCAGCGGAGAAGTCAATCCCTTTTGCTAGAATACTATTCTTCTAAGGTGTCCTCCTTCTGTTCACACTCCTCATCATCATTTTCTTCACATTCCTGTTGCGCTTCGTATTCCTTGAGCAATTGCGCCACTCGCTCTTGAATCTGCAAATGTCGGGCGACGCCTTCGTAGGTATAACGGTTGTAGCCATTGCGCTCAATGAGGGTTTCAATATTGCTAATCCGTTCCTCTGTATTCGGGTGAGTAGACAGCCATGCAAATAAGGGG
Organism: Coleofasciculus chthonoplastes PCC 7420; assembly: GCF_000155555.1. Taxonomy (GTDB): domain Bacteria; phylum Cyanobacteriota; class Cyanobacteriia; order Cyanobacteriales; family Coleofasciculaceae; genus Coleofasciculus; species Coleofasciculus chthonoplastes_A. The sequence goes on along the minus strand of NZ_DS989874.1, from coordinate 69,893 downwards.
CGATCGCGGTCTTCTTCGTTTAACGTAATCATGAGATTATGCAGTCCATCCGCTGCATAGCCGCCAGCGACTAAAATCTTTGTTCCCAATGCATCAGCCTGACGTTCCATGTCCCGGCTATAGTCGAGAACAATTAAATTTGTAGCGGTGCGACCAAAGGGAATATATTGGGTAACATTGGCAATCAAATTCCCCTCCGTTACCAACTGGAAACCATGGGATAATACCGCATGAGCCAGTTCATGAGCCAATAACCCCGCTAACTCCGCCTCAGAATCCGTTTTCAGAATCGCGCCAGCATTGACAAATATCTTTCCACCTGGTAAAGCAAAGGCATTCAGTTGGTCATCCATGACCACATAAAACTGATACTCAAACTCATCCCGCCCCGCTACGATCGCGAGTTTGTTGCCAATTTCCTGGACATACTCCAGCACCTGTTCATCTTCAACCATAGGGAGTTGCTTTTGTACCCTTCCGGCGAAGCTTTCACCCACGGCGGATTCACCGCGCAGCATTAACGTGGTGGTTTCAATTGCCGAAATCGGACCAAAGAGATTCCCGGTAAAAATATAACCCAACGCCCCCGTAATCACATTCGCGATCGCGTTTCCTCTCAGTTCACCCCGCAAGCGCGATCGATAGCGTTCCAAATTCTCCTCCGCTAGCACTTCAAATTCCGCCGCTTGGGGATGATTGAAGTTGAGCATGGCAAATTGACGGGCGGCGAGGGAGGCTTCTAACCAGCGTTTGGTATCGGCTAGGGCGGTAACTTTGGCTTTAATTAAATCTGGCTCATTGGGATATAAGGTTGTCGCCCGTTCCAATACCTGAATCGCCTCCTCCTGGCGATCGTACTCCTGGAGGGTTTGAGCATAGCGCAAATGACCGGGAATAAATTCTGGTTGCTGTTCGACTAAAAACTGGAGGGGGACAAGAATCTTGGTTTCTAGTTCCTGTTCTAACCCTTCCTCAGACTGACGCCAATACACCGCACCCGCAGGTGAGAGTTCACTCGGCTCATAGATAGCGACGGGTTTCTCTAGGGCTGCTTCCGTGTCAAAAGAGGCTTTGGCTTCCCGATAAAGCTGTTGAGCAGCGGTAAATTGACCGCTCATGTAAAGGCGATCGGCTTCAATCAGCTTTTGCTGACGTTCCCGTTCTTCGGGCGTCAGTTCGGGGATTTCGGCGGTAGTTTCGGTGTCGTCTTCTGTATCCGCTGAGTCGTCGCTGGCGGTTTCTGGGGTTTCTATTGTCTCGACTTCGGTCGAGTCTTCAGCGGTAGTTTCGCTGTCGTCTTCTGTATCCGCTGAGTCGTCGCTGGCGGTTTCTGGGGTTTCTATTGTCTCGACTTCGGTCGAGTCTTCAGCGGTAGTTTCGCTGTCGTCTTCTGTATCCGCTGAGTCATCACTGACGGTTTCTGGGATTTCTATTGTCTCGACTTCGGTCGAGTCTTCAACTGTGGATGGGGGAGATTGAGTCGTGAACTCTGGTGGTATTTCCTCAGAGGGGGTTGAGGGAATTGAAGTGGGTACAGCCTCTGGAATGACGATAGTTTTTGGCGTTTCCGAGGAATCCTCAGCGACGATAACTGAAGTGGAAGCGGCTGAGGGAGTCTCTGGAATCGCGATCGCTTCCGCCCTGTTTGTGGGTAATTGGTGTTCAACCGTGACTTGTTCAGGTAATCCGATCTGCATCGGGTGATGCAGTGGATCTGGCGTCTGAACAATTGGCTCAATTGGGGAATCTGAAATGGTGAGATTCTGAGTAGAACCAATGGATTCAGGGGTTTTCGCAGACTCGGCTAAAACGATAGAGGTTGAAGTTGGCAGTAGGATGCCTAAGGAGAGTAAAAGGGAATTCCAGAGCAGTTTCATCAGCCGATCTCCAGGGATTGCTCGGTTGGGTGTGATTGTAGCAATGAGGCAGTGGCGCTAGTTGGCTCTACCTAATTAATTAGGGTAGCTTAGTTCGGGCTGAATGAGGGTTAACCTTCTAGATGACTCTCGCGAAGAGGCTTGGTTCCACTGAGGTTGGGGTTTGCCCAGGAAGACCCGCATTTCTCACAAGTTTTGCCATCTTAATCCTTTAAACCTTTACCCAGAGTAGATTTCAAGCATTTTTGACCGAACCTAAATTTCGACAGACAGAGTGTTGAAAGCCTTATTGTATGGTCAATCCAGTTTTATAAGCCTTTTGACAATTTTGGTGAGAAATCCGGGAAGAGCGCGATCGCGGTTTGTCTGCTCTGGGGCGAGTCAATCTCGGTAAACTGAAGTCTTTGACACAATCAGTGCCTGTAAATTGAAACTATATTGCTAATCTAACCATTCATAAAAAACTTTATCGAAATAATAATACAAGTTAGTTATTTTTGATAATTATCTTGCCAGATCATGAAAGTCTAGGCTATCCTTGCGAATAGCAAAAGCTTAACCCAACCTTGCATTCGAGAGTAGACATGGATATTTTGTCTTTCCCTTTGGTAAGTCTGAGGGGTGAAAATGAATGGAGAACCAATCCCTTGACAGCAATTTTAAGACGAGCAAAACTCTTTATTGCCATTTTTAGTGCAGATAAACCGAGATTCATTTACCTTATTCAGGCTTTTCTCAGAAGAGCAAACCTAAGTAATGCCAATCTAAGGGGAGCAAATTTCAGTAAAGTTAGTCTCTTTGAAGCTCAACTCATTAAAACAAATCTCAGTCAAGCGCATTTCAATGGAGCTACGTTTAGGAGAGCCGATCTAACTCAAGCCAATCTGAGTCAGGCTCATCTCAAAGCTGCGGATTTTTATGACACCAGACTTATAGAAGTAAATTTAAGTAAAGCTAACCTAACTCAAGCAAATTTGACTAAAGCTCAACTAAATTTAGCTAACTTCAATCAAGCTATCCTCTGTCACGCAAAACTCATTAACGCCAAACTTGTAGGAGCTAATTTTAGTCAAGCTTGCCTTAAAAACGTTAATTTTGGCGTGGCGGATTTGATTGGTGCAAACTTGGGTTGTGCGAATCTCAGTGGCGCTAGTTTTTTTAGAGCTAACCTCAGCGAAGCTAACCTCAAGGGCGCTAATTTGCAAGGAGTAGATTTCAGAGGCGCTGAACTCAGTGGCGCGAATCTTAGTGGCGCTAACCTCAGTGGTGCTAACCTGTCTAAAGCCGATCTCAGTGGTGCTAATCTCAGTGGTGCTAATCTCAGTGACGCCAAATTAATTAGAACTCAAGCCTTAGCTGCTAACTTTGAAGAAGCAACGCTAACCGGAGCATGTATAGAAGATTGGAATATTAATGGAGAAACAAACTTAAACTGCACGACTTGCCTTTATATTTATCTACAGGAATATCAACAAGATCGCCGTCCCCATGTCGGTAAATTTGCACCAGGAGAATTTACTCAACTCTTCCAGAAAGCTCTAGAAACCGTTGATCTGATTTTCCGTGATGGTGTTAACTGGAAAGCTTTTGCTTATTCCTTTGCCAATACTCAGATAGTTCATGAAGATGTTCCATTGGGTATCCAAAGTATTGAAAACAAAGGAGATGGAACGGTTTTGATCAAGGTTAGTGTTACAGCTAATACTGATAAAGGTAAGATTGACCATGACTTCTGGAGTAACTACAAGTTTGTACAGGAAGCACTAGAAAAACAATATCAAGCTAGAATAGCGGACAAAAATGAACACATTAATCAACTTTTTGATTTAGTGAATCACTTACAAAAACAACTCGGCACTATTCCCAAACTAATGGCAGAAGCTTACACAACTAACTACTATTGGGATTTCCATGCTCCTGTCGTAAGTGTTGGTAATGAAGGCGTACAGGGAAATTTAGCGACAGAGAACCAAGGTTGTCAAAGAAATAGGCAAGACAACGATGACCTAAAGTCCAAGTCAACTTTAACCGAAACCGCCTAGTTTTTTATTGCTGATAAAAGTGCCGCAGCCAAAGGTAGCTCTTGAATTAACCACCGACAAGAATAACTTCTACAGCTCATGCCAGAATCTAAAAAACAAATCAACATTCACGCCCCGGCAATCAGCGTTGCTAATGAAGGAACACAGGGTAATCTAGCGGGCAAAAATGTAGGCAGACAACAAAGCATCATAAATAACAACTACGTCCCCGAACAAAGACAAATCCTGGCTGATGCAGCACAGGAAATTCAAGCCATACTTGAACAGCTTGATAAGTTCTATGATATCAACACCAACACGGGGAAGATGGCATTAACACTTGAAGCCATGCAACGCATTGAAAACAATCCCACACTAGCCAAACGAATTCTCAGTGCTTTAGCAACAGGCAGTGTTAAAGCCTTTGAACAGTTTCTCAACCATCCTGCTGCTAGCTTTGTTGTCGGAGCATTAGAGGATTGGGAAAAAACGAAGGGACATCCAACAACCCAGTAGTTGGTGTTTCGCTTGTGTTTTAGGGGATGGGCATCTTACTCGTCTAGTTCATAATGTCTCAGATTGTAGGGACGTTTCCGGTAATGTTTCTACAACTTACTAAATTTTATTTTCTGAAAAATTATCCTGTCCGTAATTCTACGGTATTTCTTGGAGAGAAGCTCGACAATCTTTAAGAAAATTTGATTAAATAGGACAAAAATCATCCACATTCAGATAATCAATGGGCAATCTTATGCAATCACAGGCAGCTTCCTCCCCCAATAGTCGCCCTTGGTATGAAAAAGAGGACGGTACTTGTACTATTTTGGAGCCAACCCTCGTTGACATTGGAGCCAATCAACCGCCTCACCTGATGTTCCCAGTCCACTGGGCTAAATCCCTGGAAATTTTGCCCAAAGCGAAACAGATAGCAGACGAACACCAAGCCATGTTAGTTTTACTGCTCCATGGAGAGGCATCAAACAGTGAAATTATGTCGCTAGTCTTACAATTAGCCGAGACTCAAGTTCTACCGTTATGGATTGGCGAGCAAAATCGCCGGAAAGTGGGTCAAATTATTTCCATGTTGTCTAACCAGCTTCAAGGAAATCCTAACCGGGAATA
>NZ_DS989874.1:18872-64773 GCF_000155555.1 Coleofasciculus chthonoplastes PCC 7420 | reverse complement strand
AGGGTGGGTTGAGCGAAGCCGAAACCCACCAGCATACCAGTCAGCGGTATTCATCCTAACCTTAATGCCAGCCGCTATCGCTGCTAAGAAATCTTTTCCACCGACCAATTCTTAATCACCCGGAGTTGGGTTGGGTGTGCTGTTCCTGAAGCATTGGGTACATCCTGCTGGGCTTGTATTGCCTTGTTGAGAAATTCCATTTGCTCTTTAATCTGTTGGAATTGACTTTGCAGTTTTTCCAAGTCTGAGGGAGTCAGTGCAGGGGTCACATTCTGCGGTTGGCTTGGGGCTTTTTTGGACGCATAAGCCATGTAAGTTTGGGCGGAAGCAAACTTGGCGGCGGCGGATTGCACGGTGGCTGGAGTAGAACTCTCATAGGGCGTCGTCGCGAGTGAAGTATTAATCACAAAGGGAGGAGACGACGGTGCAGGTGCTGGTTTGACCTCTGGCTGGGGAGTCGGTGCAGGTTCCGGTTGAGTCACTTGGGGTAGTGACAATGCAGGTTCCGGTTGACTTTGTTCAGGTGCTGGTTCTGATGCGGATTGAGCTGGCTGCTCCTCTGGAGACGCTTGGACTCCGGTTTGGAGTTCTTCATCCAAAAAGGAGGTTAAGCCAGAAGCGGTTAGTCGAGATTCTTCGGCTTTGAGAGACTCTAATAATTCGTCTCGTTCTTTCAAGTTTTGCTCCAAACTGGAGAGTTGTGCTTCCGTCTCCGCAGATTTACGGGCAGACTGACGCCAACCGGTTATGGCGATGCTAGAGGCTCCTGCTGTCAAGCCGAGTACAGCCGCTAAACCCAGGTAAGGCATAGCCACATTAGGATCTCGGAGTTCCCCATGAAATATAGGTTCGTCTTGGAGTTGAATGGTGACTGGCTGATCCCCAAAGATAGCCAGAGGTAAGGTCAAGACACCAAAGACGGCGGTCGAGATAACGGCAGGTGTAATTAAGAATCGTTGTAGTGGAGAGCCCGTCATAATTTGTAGTTCCTAGTGACAATTTCCAGTGTTCGTCGTACTGTACTGTTAATGACTATTAAACGTTGGCGAGAGAAATTCCAACTGGCAGGAGGACTTCAAGGAGGACTGTTTTAAGGTTAATCTTTGTGACGAAAAATGTCCATATATTTTTATAAAGTTACGATTAAGAATCAGAGGATAAGTCCGTATTTTTACGTAAACTTTATAAACCTAAAATCTCTTTACAATTAAAGTTCAAAGAGAGAAAATATTACTAGGACGAGGGAACATCAGATAGAGACTTCGGGTCAAACTCGACAGGGTGAGGAACAGTCTTGACCCAAACAAAACAAGCTCTCTCCGGTGCTGACAATTTTTGGCTCATTTCTTAACTCTAAGCCAGTTGGCTATACCCTAGACTTTATCTAGAATACTGAGTAGACAGGAGAGCGATCGCTTGGAGGAGTCGATTGGGATAAACGTCTGTCACAACTCCCAGGAATTGCCAAGCCCAGTTTGAAATCGTCACAGTTTCTGATTCGGATATCCACAGCACTATGTTTAACGTTTTCCAAGACCTGCTCTTACCCATTAGCCACATCCCATCCCTATTGCTACGCCGGATGAGGAAGCCCTTGACCGAAGCCCAACAGCGGGCAGAAGGTAGATGGCATAAGGGATTTATCCCGATGCCAAAGGCATCAGCTTGGGCGCGATCGCCCCTAAGCAAGGATGTGTCGCCCCCACTGCAAAACAATACCCAGGAACGAAGGCGAAAAGTCCGGGGCTTACGCCGAGGGATTTGTTTCCTGTTAGCCTTCCTTTTATCACTGGTGATGGGCGTCGATTGGGCAACAGATTTACCCGTGGCGGCGACGAACAATCCCATCATTACCGTTACCTTCCCCCTTTCCACCGAGGGAGCAAAAATCGTGGATGCGACAGGTAAACCTGTCATTCTGCGAGGCGTAAACTGGTTTGGTATTGAAACCGAAATGCACGCCCCTCACGGGTTGTGGAAACGGGATTATAAGGAGATGTTGGCGCAGATTAAAGGGTTAGGATACAACATGATCCGACTGCCTTATGCCGTAAAATCCCTGAGAGCTCCAGAAGTGACTGGGATTGATTATAGTATCGGTGCAAATGCTGAACTGGAAGGGAAATCGCCCCTACAGGTGATGGATATGATTATCCAAGAAGCCGATCGCCAAGGGTTAATGATTCTGTTGGACTCTCACCGACTCAACGACGAACGGATTCCCGAATTGTGGTACGGTGATGGCTTCACTGAAGCCGATTGGATTGACACCTGGAAAGTGTTAGCCAGACGCTACAAAAATCAATTAAACGTGATTGGGGCTGACCTGAAAAACGAACCCCATGGTCGCGCCAGTTGGGGAACTGGGGATTTGGAAACCGATTGGCGACTGGCGGCGGAACGGGCTGGGAATGCGATTCTGGAGATTAACCCGGATTGGTTAATGGTTGTCGAAGGGGTAGAAAATAACGTTCCCGGTCAACAACTGGATATTCATTGGATGGGCGCGAATCTAGAGGGTGTGGAACGCTTCCCGGTGCGATTGTCCCGTCCCAATAAAGTGGTCTATTCTCCCCATGAATATGGTCCAGGCGTCTTTGATCAACCCTGGTTTTCTGAACCAAGTTTTCCCCAAAATCTCACCCGACGCTGGGAAATCGGCTGGAATTATATTGCCACAAAAGGAATCGCCCCCGTCTTTATCGGGGAGTTTGGTGGACGACAAGTTGATTCCCAATCCAAGGAAGGCGTTTGGCAACAGAAACTGGTTAATTTTGTGCAGAAAGAGGATTTGGGTTTTGCCTACTGGAGTTGGAATCCCAATAGTGATGATACCGGAGGACTGCTCAAAGATGACTGGCTGACGGTGCAGGAACCGAAGCAAGATTTACTGCAAGGAGTCCTAATTGCCACTCGGTTTGCCCACAAACCCGCCATGGCGTTCATTCCTGATATTAAACCTAGTCCATCCCTAGGGATGAATCCCACCCTCAAACCCCGTCCCCGTCAACCGGAATTAAAAGTCACCTCAACGATGCGATCGGATTGGCAAGATGGGTTTTGTATGAGTATCGAGGTGATCAATCCCACGGATCAGGCGGTGAGGGATTGGCAAGTGCAGTTCCAGATGAATCAGGCGACAATTAGTCAGACCTGGAATGGCAACTTTAAAGCCCAGGGTTCAGAGTATGTCGGGAAACCCTTGGACTGGGGACGTGCGATCGCGCCAGGAAAAAGCCGTGAGTTAGGATTTTGCGCCAATAAGCAGGGTTCGGATTACCAACTGCGAGAACTGTCAGCCGTGGCGGTTAGGAGTGACGCTGAGTTTCCTCCCTCCGTCAGGATTCCCACTACTCCACCGCAATTGAAAGTCATGTCTAATCTACAATCAGATTGGCAAGAGGGATTTTGCATGAGTTTAGCGGTTATTAATCCCACGGATAACAAAGTGCGCGACTGGCAAGTGCAATTTCAGATGAATCAAGCGGCGATTAATCAGAGTTGGAATGGGAATTTTCAACAGAAAGGATCAGAATATATTGTCACGCCGATGGATTGGGGACGGGTTATTGAACCGGGACAAAAGCATGATTTGGGATTTTGTGCGAATAAGCAAGGTTCCGACTACCAGCCTCAGCAACTGATGGCGTCGAGTCGATAAGGGACTTGCGACTTAATAATGTACCAAGGAGACTTGGCTGAGTTCATGAATTTCAGCTTTCCTCACTGGTACTTTATTTTTACGCCGCTCCCTAATCGGATATCAAGCCCCTAGTGCAAGACGGCAGAAATAACGCCAGCAGCTAATATCTCCCCCCGCTTCCCCTGCTCCCTCTGCTTCCCCTGCTCCCTCTGCTTCCCCTGCTTCCCCTGCTCCCCCTGCTTCCCCTGCTCCCCCTGCTACCCCCGCTCCCCCTGCTCCCCCTGCTTCCCCTGCTTCCCTAGCTATCTTTTATGGGGTTAACTAACAGTCCGTAAATATCTAGACAATTAGTGACATAACTAGACATTTTTTCTGATATAATCAGGCAATGTCTAGTTTAACCCCCCAAGAAGCAGCTACTCTACTAGTGCAAGAAGGCAGAAATAACGCCAGCAGCTAATATCTCCCCCCGCTTCCCCTGCTGCCTCTGCTCCCCCTGCTTCATCGTATCTACGAAGCTGCTCAAGTATTTTTGCCAAGCTGCACTAGGTGTGACGGTCTTGCGCGTTGCACCGATGGGAACTCAACGGCTGGCGGTCCGGAGTCGATATGATATTGTTGACTTAATTGGCAATAAATCGGGTAACGAATTAACCGTTGGCGTAGCCGCGAGTATCTAGTCAGAACTGAGGGAGGTAGCCAAAGAGCGATGACGACGATAACTTATTGCAAAGGTTTGCCAACTCCCGCCGATGAACTTAACCCCATCGGGTTCAGCGAATTGGAGATGTTTTTAACGTCATTGTCCGATATATTCTATCAAGCAACAGTTGAAACCGTTAACCATTTATTAAATAAAGAAATAAAATTTAATCAATCCAGTTGGAATAGTCTTATGCAAGAGAAATACGGAATCAGTAAGCGTTATGCTAACGGAGTAATTTCATTAGCTAAAGGAAAAACTGCCTCAGCTACATATTGTAGAAAAAGACAGATAAAGCAATTAAAATCACGAGTTAAGTCAGCGAAAGATTGGGTAGCCAGAGCCACAAAGAAAATTAATTTAGCTCGGAAGTTCTATGGAAAAACGAACTGGCAATCCTCCAAAAATGGCTGTAATTTCCCCTTATCGTCAAACCTCAAGACGAGAAAAACTAACTGGCATCATTTGCGTCAAGGTTTGCATCACAAAAAGCGATATATCCACCGACTTCACAATCAAATTAAACATCTGAAATCAGCGAAAATTAGAGTAAAGGTATCCAGAGGGTCAGTATTTATTGTTGGCTCCAAGGATGAAAGTTATGGGAATCAAACTTGTCAATGGTCTGGAGATACTCTCAAGTTGACGCTTCGACTTCGCTCAGCGTCAACACCGAGCGAAGCCGAGGTGTTGAGAGTCCCCAATTGTCTGGAAGCCAAATTTGGGAAATATGTCACATCAAAAATAGGCAGCTTCTCCCGTCATATTAATAGATTACCCAATAGTGGTGCGAAAACATGGCACTTCTATAGAAAGGAGAATCGCTGGGTGGTCGCTGTTCAATTCACGCCCGCCGCGGTGGAGAAGGTTAGTAGAGAAATTCAGTATGGTGCCCTGGGTATCGATCTAAATCCTAGTTCTATCGGTTGGGCTTATGTTGATGGTCAAGGAAATTTAAAAGCTCAGGGAACTATTCCTTTTCAGACGGGTTTACCCAAAGGTAAACAAGATGCTCAACTTGTCGATGTTTGTTTGAAATTGTCCGTTTTAGCCAGGAATTTTGCCTGCCCAGTTCTGTGCGAAAGCTTGGATTTTTCCACCAAGAAAGCTCAATTAAGAGAGCGAACAAAAAAATATGCTAGAATGCTTTCTGCCTGGGCATACAGTCGTTTTTATCAGATTTTGTCATCGATTTTATCCAACCGAGGAATAGCTCTTTCTTTGTGCAATCCAGCTTACACGAGTTTGATTGGATTGGTTAAATATAGTCGGATGTATGGACTATCATCTGATGTGGCGGCAGCCCTAGCAATTGCCAGAAGAGGAATGAATAAGAGTGAGAGATTGCCGCGCTCTGTGTCCGCCTATCTTGGAGTGAATCCGAGAAAGCACGTATGGAGTGCTCTATATCAATTTAATAATTTTATTGGTCGATGCCCTGTAGTCAATCGTAGACACGATTACTACAATGTCTCTAACTGGGAGCCATTGGTTAAGGCTGATATCGAGCAACAATGCCGGGTATCAGCCAAGCGTAAGCGTTAATGGTTATCGACCAAAAGTTACACCGTGGACTTATACCAAGACAGAATTACTTATGGGTAGGTTTGTCTAGGTTTTTAGAAGCGGTTCCTGACGAATAATGCTGTACCGTAAGCTGCTTCTATATGTCTGGGGGGTTGAATGGCAACCTGAAGCTGACGTTGGCGAATCGCTGTCCATGTCGTATTTTTAGCGCCTCCTCCCGCCGTATAGACACAGGTGAGGGGAGTCGCACCGAGTTGTTGTAATAGTTGATAGCCTCGTGCTTCAATACGGGCAATGCTTTCGAGTAAACCGTGGAGAAATTCGACAGGGTTGGCAGGTTGAGGTTCTAATTTGGGAGACAGATCAGGATCATTGATGGGAAAGCGATCGCCTCTTTTTAATAATGGATAATAGTCTAGGGGACTTTCCTGCTCAGGGTTGATTTGATGGCTAAGTTCTTCAAGTTCTCTGTCGCTGAAAAATTGTCGCAGTACAGCACCTCCAGTATTAGACGCACCGCCGGTTAACCATAAGTTTCCCAGTCGGTGAGAATAAATTCCGTAATCCGCATTCTCGACGCGGGTATGACTCAATAACTTCAAGACTAATGTAGAACCCAGAGAGGTTAACGCTTCACCGGGATGCTTTGCCCCACTGGCGAGAAATGCAGCAATACTATCTGTTGTACCCGTACAAACCTGACAGTCTGGGTGTAATCCTAACCGGGAGGCAATTTCTGGAGTGACGTCACCGACTGGCGTTCCCGGAGCCAGGACTTTGGGTAATATTGGTGGGAGTGGGAGTTGTTTCATCCAACTGGGATACTCTAGCTTTTCTGGGTCATATCCCAGCTTTAAGGCATTGTGATAGTCGCTAATTCCGAGCTTACCGTGTAATAAAAAGGCTAACCAGTCGGCTTGATGGAGGAAGTAATAATTTTCCAGAGTGCCTGGTGTATGGTGAATCAACCACAAGAGTTTCGCCAGACTAGAAGTGGCACTGAGAACCACGGAATTAGCTGGAGCAATCTGCTTTAACTGTTCCATCATCGCTATCCCTCGCCCATCATTATAAAGAAGTGGCTCGGTGATTGGAGTACCTTGGCGATCGCATAGCAGTACCGTTGCCGATGTCCCATCAATGGCGATACGAGTAATATCTTGTCGAATCGATGCCGGAATTTGTTCAATTAGCCGATACAGAGTGCTTTGCCAAATTGCCGTTAATTCAGCCAGGGGAGTCGCCGCAAACGCCCATTGCGCTTCGGCTTGAACCGCACCTGTGGCGTCAATCACTATGGCTCGTGCGCCAGATGTACCGAAATCGATCCCAAGGTAAAGGATTCTAGAATTCGCCATAAGCTTAAACCAGGGCGATTGAAATCGCAGCTAGACAAACAAAGTCCGCCTGCGCGGACTGGGTTATAATACCAAATCCGCCTTTGTCACCCCCCTTTATACCTTGGCTGCTATTCCCCACATCCCACACCCCATTCTGCACCCATAAAGGGGGTAGTTAACCCGGATTTAGTATTATCGGTTTATGGCTCTCATGTTATCGGTAAAACTCGCCCCTACACTTCTATATTTTTTCTGCATATTCTGGTGAGCTAGATTGAAAGGAGAATCTGAAGCTCGAATAACCTGATGAAAAAACCATTCCTCCTAAGTGCTGCCTTCTTACTGATTACTGGATGGGGAATAACGCCGCCCTCTCCCTTTGTCAATGCTCAAACACCCTTAATTGAAACCATTCCTGACTCAGCCGAAAGTGCGACTGAAGCGAAATCAACCATAGTCTTACTTGATCCAGGCGCTCAACCTCGGCAAATTTTGCGGTTTAAACCCGCCGCCAACACCAAGCAAACCACAGTCCTGACGATGAATATGGACATGACAGGGGCGGTGGATGGTCAGGTTATGCCTGATGTCAATATGCCTGCTATGCAGATGACGATTGAGTCAGAGGTGACTCAGGTTGAGGCGAATGGAGATGCTCATATTAAAGTGACTTACACCGATGTGGATGTAGTCTCGGATACAACCGCTTCGCCGGAACTGATTCAAAACCTGCGATCGCAACTGCAACAACTCCAAGATGTAACCATTGAGTTTGTGATTGATCAGCAGGGAATCACCAAAGATGTGGACGTATCGTTACCGGCGGATCTTGATCCCAACCTCCAACAACTTTTACAGCAAATGTTAAGTTCTTTAGAGCAATTATCGGCAGCACCGTTTCCCAAAGCAGCAGTGGGAGTGGGAGCAACCTGGCAAGTCTCCAGCGCTGTACCTGTTTCTGGGTTGCCATTGGATCAGGTTCAAGTCTTATATGAGGTGGAAGATATTCAGGCAGATCAGGTGACGCTGAAAATGAGTATGCAACAGCAATCTCAAGAATCGAGCCAAATGAATCTTCCCGGAACGCCTCCCGGTGTGAATTTTCAGATTCAGTCTTTTGCTATGCAAAGCGCGGGAACAATGACCATCGGGTTTGATCGGATCATGCCGCTTCAGGGAATGATGTCTACACTTTCTAACATGGAGTTTCTGGTTACAGAACCGGAAAGTGAGCAACAAAGGCTGATGCGGATGAGTTCATCTACACAAATAGAGATGGATTCTCAATAAGCGGTTTTTCGTGAGAGCCTTCCATGAAAGCGATTACCACAACTCCTAGCAAGATCCCCGACTTCTTCAAGAAGTCGGGGATATGTAGAATAAAACAGAATGGTTTAGTTTTGATAGAATTTACCCTCGATATGAGCTAACTTTTCCTCAATTTCAAAATGGTTGAGTTGTTCCCAGGCATCCGCGATCGCCAGAATTTCGCCAATTACGGAATGGGCATTTTGGGAGGGCAAAATATCAGACATTTGCCAAATGCCTTGATCGAGAACCGTATCCTCTAACGTGAGGATGTTGTGTTCAAGTTCTCTTCTAGCATCTTGGAGTAATTGACTGAGCCGTTTGGCATTGCGTTTTTTGGCTTTGAGTTGTTGACGAGTAAGTAACATAGTGATTTAGAAGGAGTCGTAATCGACTACTGATAAGGGATTAAACTGCCACTAAAATGGGGTCAGTCTTTATGATTTTCTTAGCCTGTGCCAGCCGATCAGGATAATTTATGGGGAAGCTAGAGGAACCTGTTCGAGATCTAGTCGGCTACGTCTGGAACATCCAGCAGTCTTGATATCATAGAGTTGGAAATCGGTTTAATCTAAAATATTGACAAAATAAATAATGTGTGCTAAAGCATCTAAGCAGGTACATCAGTTCAAGGCATTCTGCTCAAAAACAAAATTTGGCGGATTATTTCTCCATAAAAGCGATAATTTCACAATTCATCATTTAGATTAATGCCAGGGTTATTGAGTTTAGATAGAATTGTTAAAAATTTAGAAACCCACGACAATTCAACGCGGATAAAAAAGTTAATGGTTTATACCTGCCAGAGTCAGTGGGAAAACGAGTTGTCAATTCTGAATCAGTATGCGTTCTCTGATTTAATCCAACAACTTCGCGCCTCCCATTTGAGTCTGGATCAGCTTCGTTCAACGCTTTATAGCTTTGCGGAAACGTTGAACCGCCAAGCTGAATATTTAGTCGTGGCTGATACGATTATTCATCAATTAGAACCCCTCTATGACGAACCGGAAGAGTTAACTCAAGTCGTCGCGGTTAAATCCCCGCCTAAAGCGGCGACTCAACCCCCATGGATTGTCTTAGAAACGGCTAGTGAACTGGAAGAAGACAGTAATATCCTGCGAATCAAAAAACTGATGCTTTATGTCGGTAAAAATCACTGGGAAACCGACTCGCAGATTCTCGAACAATTAAATTTGGCGGATTTAATTCAAGATTTAAGAGAATCTTACCCTAGCATCAAGAAACTCAGTGCAGCACTCAAGCAGCAAGTGCAAACCCTCAACCGACAGGCAGACTATATTGTCGTGGCAAAAACCATTCTCAAGGTGCTGCAAAAACTCTATACTGATGATTCAGAAATTACCCGTGTTAAATCAGCAAAAGCCGCGCGATCGCAGCCGCCAGCACCGCCACCGACAAGGTTCCCCTCACAGGCAAATACAGGGAATAGGAATACGCGAAAACGGGCAGACAAAGACAACCAGGAAAAATTCCCCAATCATCAATCACCACTTGTTCAAGGTCAGGAAATTCGACAAAGTGCAACTCAGGATTCAACGTCAAACTCATGCCCGTATGACCCGTTTGATTTGCGTTTAAATGTAATGAAATATACAACCCCATTGCGGGCAAAGCTATTAATTTTTTCGGTACTTTATCATCCCATAAAAAAAACGCAACATGATTGGTTATTAATGAAAGCCAAGCCCCTAGACGATTTGTTATTTGAATTATTCTCAACTTGTCCCACGCTGGAGGAACTCGAAGCAAAGCTTTACCAGACAGCACAAGCTCTAGAAGACGCCGATGAAAACACTCAAGCCGCTGGCGCGATCGCACAATCAATGAAACGACTTTATGAACGTTAAAGAACTCCTACACCGCTATGAAGCGGGAGAAACCAAGTTTACTGGCATCAGTCTCAGCGGTGTCAATTTGTTTGGCGCAGACTTAATTGGCATTGTTCTCAATGGTGCTGATTTACATGGTGCGACGCTAATTTTTGCTTACCTAAGTCGCGCTAATTTCCGGAAAGCTAATTTAGTGGGGACGCGGTTAAGTGGCGCAAATTTAAATCAGGCGTGGCTGAGTGGGGTTAATTTAAGTAATGCCGATTTACATGGGGCAAGTTTACAAAGTGCTGACTTAAGAAGCGCAAATTTGACATTAGCTAGTTTGCTCGATGCTAACTTAATGGATGCTGATTTGCGGGGGGCTAATTTAAGTGGGGCGGATTTAACTGGGGCGTGTTTGCGCGGGGCGAATTTGCGAGAAGAAAAGCGGATGTATACCGCCAAGCTGCGGGGCGCCATCTTACAGAACGTAGATTTACAAGGGGCAGATTTGCGGGGGGCAGATTTATTGAAAGTGAACTTAAGGGGTGCTAATTTAAGGGAAACGAATTTGCGGGAAGCGGATTTGCGGGGGGCAAATTTGAGTGGCGCCAATTTGAGTTCGGCATTTTTGACGGAAGTGAATTTGATGGGGGCAAATTTGCGTGGCGCTATTCTGAAGAATGTGAAATTAGAACGGGCAATTTTAAGTGAGGCAGATTTAACTGGCGTGAATTTACAGGGGGCTGTAATGCCAGATGTCAGGTTAAGTAAAGCCCAAGTGAGTGGGGGAAATCTGAGTTTTGCGCGATTGAATCGGGCAGATTTGAGTCGGACAAATTTACGGGAAGCGAATTTGAGTGATTCGGATTTAATTGAGGCATATTTGGCAAGAACAAACCTGATGGGGGCGAATTTGAGTAATGCTAATCTGACACGGGCAGAATTGAGTACCACTAATTTAATGGGGGCAAATTTGCAGGGGGCGACAATGCCTGATGGTAGGATTCATGACACAGATTGACACAGATTGAATGGCATAGACAAAACAGTGAATAGGAAAAGGAAGAAAATTTAAGCCCTGAACTAAAGTTCGGGCTAAAAGCTTAAGTCAGCTAAAGCTGACTGGATACAGATTTTAGTCCACCACGCTTGGACTTGAGCGACTCGCTGTGAAACTAAGCTAGGTTTGGAGTTGCGCTGTCTTCGCTATACAGCTCTTTGCGCTGTAATAAAGTACAGTAGATCAAAGTCCCCCTTCTGATCCCCCTTCCGTCCCCCTATTTGATCCCCCTCCCGTCCCCCTTAAAAAGGGGGAAGCCAGTGGATGCTTCGCTTTTTTTGCACGGGGAAGCCAGCGGATGCTTCGCTTTTTGTTCCATGGGGGAAACCAGATGTTGCTTCGCTTTTTGTTCCATGGGGGAAACCAGAGGATGCTTCGCTTTTATTGCACGGGGATTTAGGGGGATCGACAAGGATTGCGCCATTATTGATATTAAGGTTGAAATGCCGAACAGCTTAATCCTCCCAACAATTCTTACATTTTTATCATCCTGTGCCAGCAAGAACTAACGCCTCTATTAAATCAGTGCGACTAACCTGACAACTCCCCACCCCTAACGTTCCTCTAAATCCGTGAAATCAGTGTTTCAGGAATGGGGAATTGCTCTATAATTTGACATTAACCCTAACCGTAAATTTGGATAGTTATGGCACAAGTCATTCAAGCCAGCGAACTAACCTTACACGATGTCAAAGAAAAGTTTAACCTTCAGCGAGTGGAGGATGAACAGTTCTTTCCAGAATGGCAGAATGATTTACCCCAAGCCACTGATGCTGAAAAGCAATGGCTTGATCGGGTTAAGGCGAATTTTCTCTATTTGGCAGAGTATCCAATGCATGAAGAGATTGTGAAAATGGTGGTACTGTCTCCATTGCTATCCCTCGCTAACTTTTATAGCTATCCGTTTCGTCCTGTTGCAGAGAAGCCAGTGGAAATTGTGTTTGAGGATGAGGCGGAAACCCTCAGGGGAAGGATTGATGTGCTGGTTTTACATCAAACGTTGTGGATTACAGTGATTGAGGCGAAGCGTAAGCAGCTTAATGTTTTAGAGGGAATTCCCCAAGCGTTGTTCTATATGATGAATCGTCCAACTATTAGGGAACCTCTATTTGGATTTATCACCAATGGCAGTGAATTTGTGTATCTTAAACTCATGCAGCAAGACTCGCCGCGATATGGTTTGTCCCGGCTTTTCTCGCTGATTAATCCCGGAAATGATTTATATACGGTGTTAGGTGTCTTGAAGCGGTTAGGGGAAGTTGTGAACAGCACTAAGCGGTAAGATGGTAAAAGTAGGCTTCAGGGTCGTGCGATCGCACCTGATTACTGGGGGTTGAAACTGTTTCCCCTCACAAGAACATTTATTGTAAGGATTCAGGGGTCGTGGAAATCCGATGAAGGGGGAAGGCTTCGCCTCCTTTTGGCTATGAGTCGAGTACAGCAGTTTGGCAGAGGCGAAGGCTTGCCCCTTTTGCTCCGGCACACAGAGAACTACCTGAGAGGGAAAAGCGTAACGATGGCGCTCTAGTAACACAAAATCTGCTTAAATATAAGGTATGTGAGTGCTGTTGCCATGAAGCCAAAACTTGACCCAAACCAACTCAAACAGTTGCCCACCGAGGAACTCGTTGGCTTGCTGGTGCAGCGGCAGCAGGTCGCGCAACTGGTAGCACATCCGATAGAAGTAGTCGAATACCAAAGGCAAACCTGCCGTTGTGCCTGTTGTGGTCAGCTGACAGCAGCGCCTTGGTCAAAAGACATTGTGCCAGGACAAGACTTGAGTGTGAGATTGCAAGCACTACTGGTGTGGTTGGGCAACTATGGACATCTGTAGAGATGAAAAGCAGCAAGAACTACTGTGGGAACTGGGCAAGATTGAGATAGGGGTAGGAACTCTTAATGCCACAAATGCTCGGATGGCGGATGCGGTGAAGGAAAGCGTTGACGGCTTACGAGAGTGGATCAAACAGCAACCGTTGGTTCATGTGGATGAATCTCCTTGGCCAGTGTTGGGTCTCAAAGAATGGTTGTGGGTGAGTGCGACACCATCTTTTGCGTCACTTCAAAAAAGTTGTGAAATTGAGCCATGGTAATAATCCAGCTTTAGGGCAAGCGTTCATTGAACTGATTGAGGAAGCCTTTGCCCAGCATAAGCAATGGCGTCAAACTCAAGACTCTACCTCTTTCTTTACCTGGGCGGCCTCTTTTAAGCTGCGAGTGGCGCTGACTATACAGGAATGGATAAGTACAGCCGGATATGAATCGGGCAAGTTACTGCGTTCTTTACGGGATAAAGCCCAGCAATGGTGGTACTTCCTCGACCACCCAGAAGTGCCACCGGACAATAACCTGGCGGAACGTTCTTTGCGTTTGGCGGTGACAAAACGTAAAGTCAGTGGTGGGTCTCGCTCAATGAAGCGATTTCAACAGACGGCAGACTTATTGAGTGTGGTACAGACTTGTCGGCGGCAAGGACGGTCGGTGATTGAGTTTTTTCAAGCCGCCTTGGTAGCTCAAACCGAGTCGGGGCAATCTGTGTCACTGTTGCCTGAACCTGTCCCTTGAAACCTAGTTGTCTGTGTTCGAGTGATTGAACTCGACCAGGTTACACACTGGCAAACTGAGGCTCCATTCCTACCCATCATCCTGAGAGATGGGTGGTATCAGCCTGATGCTGGGGTTTTGAGCCTGGGCGCACTCGCCGATATGACTTAATTCCCTTTCCCCACTTACTTTTGCACGGCTCGTACACCCAGGCTGATTGATGAGCTAAACACAGACCTGAATCCTTACCTCAAAGTTATCTTCGAGTTGTTCCTGGTAGGCTTGATTGAATTTTCCTTTGGGATAATACCAGACATTCCAGTTGCCAATTCCATAGCGTTCTGGATCAAATCGTTCATCTAAACCCAGGTAAATATTGAAGGCACTACAGGAATACTTATAATCGGTGAGGCGTTTGCGTTCTCGCTGACTTAATGCCTGCTCATCCTGCATCAGTTGCACGGTTAACTTGGGATCTAAATCACTGATATAGGTTTTGGCTTGATAGGTTTCTCCACCAGCAACGACGGCTTGAACTTGACCCTTTTTAACCTGGATCTGTTCAACGGGAGTAGAGCATTTAACCACACCCCCCCCCTGGATTCAATTGCCTCGACAATTATCCTCTTTATAAAAAATTAAATAAATTGGGTCAAGTATACGATTGGTTAAAAGTCTTTGAAGGAAAATTATTTATTTGCTGGAATCGGACTAAGAAAAGCGTTTTGAATTATAGATAAAATCAAAAATGCCGCTCTTAAAATTATTGGCGGGTTCATTTTCTGAAAACGCTATACGCTAGAGCTTTTGGGCTTCCAGAGCTTAAGATTATCAATGTTAGTGAGGCAATTTCTTCTATCTAAAGAATGAATGTTGAGTTAAGTTAGCTTGTAACGCTGAATACAACACTATTGTGGGAATCAGGAAAAAATCCCGCCCCCAGTCAGTGATGCTGGTAGCACGGGATACCTTTTACCTGAATTGCGCGATCGCACGCCCAATAGAACCAATTAATTAGCTGGGTTTATTTCTGGGATCGATAGCCGCTAACAGATCAGCAAGTTCACTGGCGTGATCTTCTTCATCTTCGAGAATGCTTTCGACGATATGGCGAGTTGTGGGATCAGCATGACCAAAAAAGCCAACTAACTTGCGATAAACTTCAATCGCAATCCGCTCGGCGACTAAATCCTCTTTGATCAATTGAGTCAACTCAATATTCGCACCCGTGCTACCATACTCCGTAGATGAGCGCTCCATGATTGTCGCCGGATTAAAATCGGGATCACCCCCAAGCTGATCAATCCGCTCGGCGAGCATCATCGTATGTTCTTGTTCTTGCTCGGCGTGTTCAGCAAACTCCGCCGCAACCTGAGGATAATTAATTCCCTTAGCAATAACCTGATGGTGACGGTAGCGCATTACACATAGAATTTCCGTGGCTAGCGCTTCGTTGAGGTACTGACAAGCTTGTTCGCGGTTGAGGGGATAATCTTCAGTAACGGCTCCCTCTTCAATAGATTGACGCGCCTGCTGACGGATCTTATCAATATCATAAAGTTGATTTTTTGTTTGTGTGGCTGTCATACGTGTTCATCCTTCTCATTATCAATTCAGGGATACTCACCGATTTACCAACGATAAGTCGTTGGCTCTCGACGTTAATTGAGTAACCCAAATCTTTATTACTGAACTTAACTTTAAACAAAGAGCCGAAAATGTGCTTCTGTCGCAGGGGAGAACTATGATGTCTAACTTCCGAACTATTTCGACTTAGGCGGAAGTCGGCTCTTGATATCCCTGAATCGCTTCGGGTTCAAATGCGCTATCTGGCTGGGAAAAGTGGGGGCGAGTAACAATCGGGTAACATAACAATATTGTTCGGTTAAGAGAGGGGGCAGGGGAAGCTGAGGGAGCATGTCAGAGAAAGCCGACAATTGTTCAGCTATCTGCTAAGTTGGTTTATTCTTCCAGAAGGCTCTACCTACGTACCTCAACCCAATCGACAAAGGGGATCATAGAGCCGAAAATTAGCTTGATCCAGTTAGCTGATCAGATTCTATTCAGGTGGTATCCTTTTGGATGATCAGCTATGTGTAGGAGATTCTATGGATAACTGGCAATCTGTTAGCGTTTTTGGCTTGCCAGCAGAGAAAGGCAGATGGTTTTTAATCCCGTTAGGCTCGCTTATCCTACTGTGTTTAGGCACAGTCTATTCTTGGAGTATCTTCCGTAAACCGCTAGAGGACTTATTTGGCATCAGCGCCACTCAAAGTTTATTACCGTTCACAGTTTTATTAGTCCTCTATGCCCTGTTGATGCCCATTACGGGATTCTACATTGATAAGATTGGCGTGAGCAAAATTACCGCGATTGGTGGTGTGGTGACGGGAATTGGTTATATCCTTTCCAGTTTCGCCACGAATATCATCCTCTTAACGATTACCTATGGGGTAATCGCTGGGGCGGGAGTTGGCATTGCCTATGGTGTTCCCCTAGCCGTTTCCGCTAAATGGTTTCCCGATCGCAAAGGCTTGGCAGTAGGATTGACGGCGATCGGGTTTGGACTTTCTCCCTTGGTGACAGCACCGCTAGCCAAGGGCTTAATTGAGGCATTTGGCGTTCTTCCTAGCTTTGCAATTCTGGGAATTAGCTTGACGGGAATTATTCTGGTTATCTCAATCACGCTCAAATTACCCCCAGTCGGATGGAAACCCCAAAACTGGACGCCAAAACAGATTGAAACAAGCAAAAATCAGCGACGACAACTATTGCGATCGCCGTCTTTTTATGCGCTCTGGTTTTGCTATACCATCGGCACGTTTGTCGGACTCTCGGCGATCGGTATTTCCAGCCCCGTGGCACAGGAAATTATTCAACTCGATGCGACGACTGCTGCGATTACGGTTTCTATCTTTGCTGTCTTTAATGGCATCGGGCGTCCTCTATTTGGTTGGTTAACGGATCGCCTACAGCCCAAGGGAGCGGCGATTATTTCCTATGTGTTAATTCTGATCGCTTCAATTTTGATGCTCAGTGCGGGAGAGGGGCAAGCTTTGACCTATCTGGTTGCTTTTTCTCTGTTCTGGCTTTGTTTAGGAGGATGGTTAGCGATCGCACCAACAGCGACGCTGATTTTGTTTCCTCCAGAGGACTATGCTAAGAACTATGGGATTGTCTTCACCGCCTATGGCGCTGGCGCATTATTAGGGACTCTCGCCATCGGACAACTCCGGGATTTATTTGGCAGTTATACCTACGCTTTCTATCCCACCGCCATTTTAGCCATTATCGGCATTATTATTGCCCAATTTAAGCTTCGCGCTTAAGTATTGGACTTTGGACAAAAAAATAAATTTGCGTAATTTATTCGCCAAGGCATTTGGGACAGAAAAATTAGATGTAGGGGCGGGTTTTATGTCCCGATATCATATTTTAATATCAACCTGAAACCCGATCAAAAAACACCAGATTCCCAACAGCGATCGCACTTTGTTTGTCCAAATTCCAGTAAATCCGATTAACCAACATTTGCCAGGGTTCCCCATTCAAGGGGATAGAGTTCAACTAATTCCCGCAGTCTATACTGTTGATAATTTTTCGGCGAACTGAGACGAGCTTTATTAATAGTCTGAACCAGTTGGTCGCGAGAAAATGGTTTGCTTAAGTGGGCAATAGCGCCCTGTTTCATGCCCCAAATTCGGTCAATTTTATAATTTTTAGCTGAACATATAACAATGGGAATGTTCTGAGTCTCTGGGTGTTTTTTAAGCTGACGACACACCTCAAACCCATTCATGTCCGGCATCAGTACGTCGGTAACGATGACATGGGGTTTATACAAAACTGCCTTATTCAGCGCTTCTTTTGGGTTAGTTAGATTGATAATCGTATGACCGCTATCGCGCAGGTAAAGATTCATCAATGCTAACTGGCTGATACTATCCTCAATCAATAAAATCTTACTCATGGAACGATTATCCTGCAAGTTTAGATGAGCTGGGAAGGAATAAAAATAGGAAATTGGTTTTAGATGTCTCTGCTTATTATTAGACTATCTTTACTTTCTGTAACAAATAATCCGTTAATTCGCTGAATAATCCTACGCAGAATGGCTGATTTCTCAGAAACTGCACCAGTATATATGCTTATCGTGTTGAAAAATTGGGATGATTGGGATTATAATGATGCATTCCTGGGGATAGTAAAAACTTGCCAATGACAGACATCTCTGGTGCATCAACTCATCTGCAACACCATCGACAGCAGTTTCCGGCTTTAGCCAATAAAGCCTATTTCAACTTTGGCGGTCAAGGGCTTCTCCCCACAAGGTCGTTAACGGCGATTCAACAGGCTTATGAGTATACTCAGGATCACGGACCCTTCTCCGGTAAGGTTAATGAGTGGCGCTTGGCACAAACCGGGCAACTTCGAGGTGCGATCGCGTCTGAGTTGAGAACGCCTCCCGAAACGATTACCCTTACAGAAAATGTCACCGTTGGCTGTAATATTGCCTTCTGGGGAATAGACTGGCAAGTGGGCGATCGCATCCTGCTGACGGATTGTGAACATCCGGGTATTGTGGCGACAGCAGAAGAGATTGGACGGCGATTTGGCGTAGAGGTGTCCACCTGTCCAATTATGGCGACGCTGAACCAGGGTGATCCTACCGCCGTGATCCAACAACACCTGACACCGCGTACCCGGTTAGTGGTTCTCAGTCACATTCTCTGGAATACGGGTCAAGTTTTGCCCTTAAAAGAAATTGTGGAAACCTGTCGTAATACGGCGACAGAAAACACCCCAATCCGAATTTTAGTCGATGCGGCTCAATCGGTTGGTTCTTTACCCTTAAATTTAAGCGAACTTGGGGTAGACTTTTATGCTTTTACGGGTCATAAATGGTGGTGTGGACCTGCGGGGGTTGGTGGTTTATACGTGAAACCTGATGCGTTAGAACACCTGCATCCGACGTTTATTGGTTGGCGCGGTATTCTCATGGACAAAACCGCTAAACCCATCGGCTGGAAACCGGATGGACAACGCTTTGAAGTCGCCACATCCGCCTATCCTCTCTATGTTGGATTGCGAGAGGCGATCGCGACTCATCAGCAATGGGGAACGGATCAAAGTCGCTATGAACAAATTTGTCAGCGTAGTCAATATCTTTGGCAACGCCTATCTGAGTTAAACTCGGTGCGTTGCTTGTTGAACTCTCCCCCCCAAGCGGGTTTAGTGTCCTTTGTCTTAACCGATAGTACCCCCTCTTCCCAACTTGTCAACCAATTGGAAGACAAAGGTTTCCAGCTTCGCACGCTGCGCGATCCCGACTGCATTCGCGCCTGCGTTCATTACTTTACAGACTATGAGGAAATGGATCGGTTAGTGGACGCGATCGCGAATCAATTGTAGGGGTGGGTTTAGGGATAATTGTAGGGGTGGGTTTAGGGACTCAATTCAAATATCCACCAATAACGGAACAACAAAACCCGCCCTCCTCACCAAATCCTGACTATTCCGTTGACTTTTGCCGCACACCTTGGACAATCCGCGAGAGTTCACTCTTTTCGTCAACCGTAATCCGACTGGGGGAACCACTGATAATCCGCTCGTAATTGCGGAATGAATCTTTAATGTCTGCCCCATCTTTGCTAATCATATACTCTCGAATTCCAGTATCGTGCCAAGATCCCCGCATTTTAAATACATTAAGTGCCCTGGACATTTGTCCGCGAATTTCTACGTATTGCAACATTAAAATTGTATCAGTAATCGTAGAAATATGGGAATCTGTAATTGAATTCGATCCCATAAATTGATCCGTTGTATTGGTAAAAAACCCGGTAATTTCTTCTTGCTTAGCGTAACCCGTCACACCAATCACGAACTGACGGAATGCATTATTGCTCACTCCCCGCGCTAACGCCGAAAGAGAATCAATGGCAATCCGAGACGGTTTGAACTCCTGAATTTGGGTTTGAATAATTTGCAAATGATCTTCTAATCCTGCCGATTCTGGGTAAGAACAAAGAATTTTTAATAATCCTTTTTCCTCCATTTCCTCAAAATCGATTCCCCAGGATAAGCCGTTTCGCGTAAGCTGCGCTCTAGATTCTTCGTAAGCAAAGAGAATCGCCCGTTCTTCATTTAAACAAGCATCATGAATAAACTTACTAACTAATAAAGTTTTTCCGGTTCCCGTAGCTCCCGTTGCTAAAATAATGGAATCTTTAAAGAAACCACCACCACACATTTCATCCAGGGTTTTAATTCCAGAGGATACCCGAACATTAGACGAACGTTGAGTTAATTGCATTGCACCTAAGGGGAAGATATTAAATCCTTGATTGCTTAGGGTAAACGGGTATTCCCCTTTCATGTGGGTTGTACCCCGTAACTTAAGTATTTCAATCGTGCGGCGTCGCCGTTCTCCTTCCAAAACATTGCGAACAATTACCACATTATCGGAGACAAACTCTTCCACACCAAACCGGGCTACAGGTCCATACTCTTCCACGCGCTCCGTCGTCATCACTGTCGTCACGCCAATTTGCTTGAGACGAGCGACTAAGCGAAAAATTTCTCGCCGCACCACTGAAGCCGCATCATATTGTTGAAATATGGCGGTGATGGAATCAACCGAAACCCGCTTGGCTTTGTACTTCCGAATCGCGTATTGAATCCGCTCAATTAAAGCAGACAGATCAAAGTTGCCGACAACTTCTTGTCCTTCGGGATCAGGAGAAGCATCCAGAATAAACAGTTTACCGTCATCAATTAACTTTTGCAGATTCCAGCCTAAACTATGGGAATTTTTAATAATATCATTAGGAGATTCTTCAAAGGTAACGAATACACCCGGATCATCAAATTGAGTGATCCCGTTATAAAGGAACTGAACCGCAAACAAGGTTTTACCCGTACCAGACGTGCCGCTCACCAATGTGGTTCGAGCCACAGGTAACCCCCCATGGCTGATATCATCGAACCCTTCAATCATCGTCCGGATTTTATGGACTCCTGGGGTGGTAAATTCATCGGGTCTTTGCTCATCTAGATTAAATGGACTCATATTTTTTCGTCAAATTTAAACATATAACTAAAATCGCCGTCATCTGAGAATAGATCTCGAATTTGCTATTATCTCATAAAATCTGAACCTGCCCTAAAAATCTATGTCTCCATCCCGAAGTTCTTCATAAAGCAGATCCAATCCGATTAAGACTTTTTCGCGATCAGACAGATCCCCAATAATTTTTCGCACCGGAGGGGGTAAAACTTTCGCTAGAGTTGGCGTTGCCAAAATTTTATCTTCCTCGGCAAGTTGAGGACTTTTGAGAACATCAATCACTTTCAGGGCGTAAACCCCTTGAAATTCCTGTTCCAGGATATTTTTGAGGGTTTTCAATGCTGTAACTGAGTGGGGAGTATTCCCAGCCACATAAAGCTTGAGGACATAAGTTTTTTTTAAGGGACTCATAGGGTTAGCCATTACTAATAAGCGAAGGATAGTTGCCAATTTAAAAGTAACCCGAAAGAAATTCGTTCACCGTTGACGTTGATGGGTCGGGAGCGAATTGCTAATACCACAATTATAATTATAACTCTCTGGGAATCGAGCGACGATACATTTCACCTAAATGAGCAATTACATCGATCAGTGTTAGACGATAATCGGTGAGAATATCTTCACTGCGACCCTCTAGCTTGAGTTGTTGTGCAAAATCATCCATCAAATCCATGTGAATTTCTACAATTTTAGAAACGGATATATCGGCAAAAAATGCTTCATTTACCAAGTTATCAATTAACTGGTTAATCGCGGTGTCTTGACTGAAGTACATTAAAACAATGTCACGATAATCACTCTTAAGCTGTTCGATCAGTTTACTTTTTTCATTTTGAGGTAAATAGCGAAAGAAAAACTGAGGATTTCGTTTATAGTACACACCGAGATATCCCAGTCGCTCTTTGAGTTTTTCCGATAACCGATACTGCTGCTTCATTAAAGAACCCCGATGAATTTCCTCGGTTTTCTTATCCGCATTAGCCAGAAGAGTGGGCAAGTTGCAGTTCGGAGAAAGGGAAAGGAACTGGGTAATTGCCTGTTCCAGAGCATGTTCTAGGTCAGAGACTTGGCTACTATCGAGTCGAACTTCAGCGGCGTGAAACAAATAATGCACCTCCCCTGGAGTACAACGAACGGTTGTCTGAATTGGGTTTGACTGAGCATTTGTGACAACAAAAGAATCATTGTTTTTTGATTCTTTTGGAAAAATAACTAGAGGAAGTAGGGTTCCTTGTTCGTACAACTGATTAATAACGGGTGGTAAGGAGTCGTCATCTTGCAGCACTAAACAATCGATATGCTGCTGTTTTTGTTCCACGAACTCCAGAAACTCAGAGGCTGAGTTCGTGATCGATAAAACATAGCGATCGCCACTTAAAACCTGGCTCAGTGACTGCGCCAGGGCTGGGGAACGAACAAAAATACCAATTGACAGTTGAGGATGCAAAACGATAGAACTTTAATGTTGAAAAACAACCTTACCAATTGCCGAGTTGAAGTTCTCGACTGTAACGTATTTTAACAAAATTTTTCTAAAGTTAATTAACATTACGTTAAGTACTCTAAGAATTGTAAGTAATTGTAAGCATTTTGCTCTTCCCCCCCCCCATCCAGCGCAATAATTGAACTAGAGCGGTGGTTGTGCTGGTCAGCGGAGCAAGTCCCTGGCGCTATTCGGCTTATGGGCAACTTAATAATTTATAGCCTGCGACCTAGCCGCTTCCCCTGATTTGAGCTAATTGGTCATATCCATGTCAACTCCCAGTTTAAAAGAATGTGCTGCTTCTGTTCCGATTTGTTCCCAAACCACTGATCTAACTGCCCTACTGGAGATTTTTCACGCATCAGGGAGTGACTCGATTGTTGTGGTCAGTGAGCAGCACTATCCTCTGGGAGTCGTGAATCTGCGACAGGTTATGCCCCATCTCCTGACCGGGGCGACGTCAGCAGCAACTCTAGGAACAACCGCAACTAGAGATTTCTCTCAACGGCTCTCGGAATTGGAACCCTCTGTAATTGAACCCCTAGAGATTCTACCAGCATCGTTGACAATCAGCCAGTTCTGGACTATCTTAACCGACTTGGGTAGGGGAAGACCAGACACACCATTCGATACATCCACCATTCCCTACCCGGAAGGTTCCAGACAATGGGCATTAGTCGAACCCAATGGTAGATTTTTGGGACTGCTCAATAGCTGGCAATTATTGAAATTCTTAGCACCATTACCCCAGACTGAGGATGTAGAGACGTCACATGGAACGTTTCTACGTCAGGGCGGGTTCTGCACAAACGCTACCATCAATAGCCAAAAGAAAGTTTCATTACCCACCCCGACAAACCATTCCCTGGAGAGTCGCAAAGGGTTCCCCAATGCCCAATCACCCTTAATCCAACTCCTCGAACAACTACCACTCCCCCTGAGTTTACAAACCGCAACCGGGCAAATCTTGTCCGAAAATCGGGCTTGGCGTCAGCAGATAGGGTTATCCTGGGAGCAGCCAACTGGGATAGAATCAACCTCGGTTGAATCACCCTCCAATGTAGGTATCCTCAGTCATAACACTCAGCCCGACTCAACCCGCTACTGTGCCAATGGGCAGACAAATCCTCAGGTGACAGAACCATTAGCGGTAGCTGAACCGAACCCCACCCATAAACCGCTCAACAGTAGGGAGAAGCCAGTAACTTGGGGGGTTGGTGATCAAACTCAGCCAACATTCACTTCCCCTAGAGCGATGGGTTTTGACTGTGCAGGCGATCGCACTCACCTCATGACACCCCATGCTCAACATCCAGAACTTGAGTCTCCAGCAACATCTCAGTATCCTCAAGACTCACACAGGGATGGGGAAACCCTAGAAATGACGAAAAAAATCCAGGATCGCCAGTTTGTGTTGACCAAAATGCCTCTACCTCCCTCGTTGTTCCCCGAATTGACAACTGAGGATTGGAAAGACACACCATGGAAAGATACACCATGGCACGTCTGTACCCAACCCGATACAGCCAACCCAACGATCCCGAAAAATACCCTCAATCCCCCTAATTCACAGCTTTGGTTAGTCATGGCGCAAGACGCGACGACTCAACAGCAAGTCGCCCAAGAACTGACTGCCAAAAATGCGGATTTAGTCCAACTCAACCGCCTGAAAGACGAGTTTTTAGCCTATATTAGCCATGAACTGAAGACGCCACTCACCGCCGTTTTAGGATTATCAACCCTGCTCAAAGACCAGTTGTTGGGAGAACTCAACGAACGTCAAGCGCGTTATGCTCGGTTGATTTACCAAAATGGGCGTCAACTGATGGCAGTGGTCAATGATATTCTGGATCTAACGCGCATGGAAACGGGTCAGCTTGAACTGACGTTAGAACCAGTGCAGATTCAAAGCCTGTGCGATCGCGCTTATCAACAAGCACTCCAAGTCTACTCAGACAACAATCCCAACCACGAAGGCGCAACCCCCGACATCTCCTTTGTATTAGACATCGAACCCGGTCTAGACACCATCATTGCCGATGAACTGCGGCTGCGGCAAATGCTGGCACACCTGCTATCCAATGCACTCAAATTTACTGATAGCCAAAACACCGTAGGTTTAAAGGTTAACAATCAAGATGGCTGGATAGCCTTTACCATCTGGGACACAGGGATTGGCATTCCCGAAGACAAGCAGCACTTGATTTTCCAGAAATTCCAGCAGTTGGAAGAACCGCTCACTCGTCAGTTTGAGGGGACAGGGTTAGGATTAGTCTTAACCCAACGCTTGGCTCGCTTGCATGGAGGAGATATCTCGTTTATCTCTAAAAACGGCAACGGTAGCGAGTTTACCCTGCTCCTTCCCCCCTGTCCTCCTTCTGGCAAAGATTTGGCAGAGACTGAGGACTGGGGACAGACAAACACCAACGTCCCATCCCCCAATCGTAACCGCTTGGTGTTAATTGTCGAAACTGTACCCCGGTATCTAGAAAGCCTGACGGTGCAGCTAAAACATTTAGGCTACTGGGTAGTCAATGCTCGTTCTGGTCCAGAAGCACTTTCCAAAGCTCGTAGCTTACAACCGAGCATCATTTTACTCAATCCTCTCCTCCCACAAGTTTCGGGTTGGGATGTACTGACATTACTCAAGTCTGATCCGCAAACCCGTCACATCCCCATCTTAGTTACAGCAACTCAAGCTGAAAAAGAACAGGCTGATCAAAATAACGCCGATGGCTTCTTAAGTTTACCGGTTCAAGAGGAAGCATTAGCGACAAGTCTGATCCACTTGGGTAAACATCAGCCTCCCGCCACTCAGGTACTAACGCTGCTTTATGTCAGTGCGGGGTTAGTCGAGGTTCCCCCGGAATCGTCAAGACTAATTTCTCAGTTAACTGATATACTCAGTTGCCAACATTCAGATCTAAGATACCGGGTATTGGAAGCTGATGATTTAGAACAAGCAGAATTATTGGCGCGGGTTTGGCATCCAGATATCGTTTTGCTGGATGGGGCTGGGATCAATGATGCCCCAGGTTACTTTAAAACCTATTTGTTATATCCCACATTAGCGGATCTACCCCTGATTACCCTGGATCATCAAACCACGCAAGCTGCCAATCAAGCGATCGGTCTTTCTGTCTATCCTTGTTTAGCACCGGATAACCCCCAGAAAATTACCACACTGCTGGAAGTGATTCAAATTGCGGCGGGAGTGAGTCGCAAGTCAAGCCTTCTCATTTTTGATCTGGGCGACACTCAAGGGATTAGTCCCAATGGCTTCAACACGAATCCTGTCACACCTTACACCCCTTGGCTACGGGCATTGATTCAATATCTACAAGCGACTGGATTTAGGAGTCTATTATCCCACTGTTGGTCAGATGTCTACCATCAACTTCAACAACAAATGGTTGATGTACTGTTGATTCGGATCAAAGATATTCGGGATTATTCAGGCGTGGTTCAAGGATTAAGATCGTTGAGTCAGATACCCAATCGACCCCCGATTCTTTTACTGGATCATCGATTGCCCGATTTATCCCTCAATGTTGGAGTTTCTGAGTCAGATCAGATAATGATAGAATTCGAGTCGCAATTGCAAAGCCTTGCTACTAAAATTTTGCCCGGACGTTCCTATTCCATGAGTCAATTGCTCGAACAAATTTATCTGGTTCTAGCCTAAGTCAATGTATCTTGCTTGAATCTTTTGGGGGACTCTGAACGAGAAATACATTTAATCCACCGACTTTTTGGTCAATTTCAATTGAAAAAATAATTATTGGTGATCGTATCAAAAATACTGGTGTAAATCAATACTCATAATCCAGTTTGGATAGGGTTTTGTATCCTCGATAACAAATTACTGGGTATATTGAGGGCTATTTTCACCTCTAAATTTGAGGCTCTGTCGAAATAGACGAGAGTCGCGGTAATCATCGCGAGTCCAATGAGGATGACGCCAATATCATTTTTTTCCATGGTAGTATGCCTTCATTGCTGATATCTTCAACAATAGACGGCTGACTCCATTGGGAGAAAACAGATAGGATAACTTGCTGAATTGACTATAGCAAAAGGGTTTAACTCAACCGATACCTGGGAACGGTTAGCCTTTAGGAGTGGACAATTTCTCCGCTAGCACAGCTAAGGGATGAGCGATCGCCTGCGCTACCCTGGTCAAAAGTCTGAAACCATTGTCTGTACTCCTAGGTGATTTAGGCAACTTCAGAACTTATACCTTAATAGGATACAACAAGACGCATGGATCGGTTACTGGAGTTGGCTGAATACACAGAAGAGAGAATTCGGGCTTTTAGTCATTCATATTTTTAAGAAATCCTAATGAGTCAATCCCATCCGACTGAAGACAGGGCTTTTATAGATCGATTAATTAATGCTTATGAGGATCATAGGGGAGTATTGAATCCAGCGCAAAAACACCAGTTAAGTTAACTGATACAGTTAGTAAATTCCTGGATTTACAGAATTCCAACTTATCCATTTTTGATGCAGTTCTTAGTGCTGGTGTCATTGGTTTAGCTCCTCAAGAATCTTTGGATGAAATTATTAGGGTGACCAAACCCCAAGGTTTGATCGCCTATAGTTTTAATCAAAACCGTTACGATAGTGATATATCTTGGGGAACAAAGCATGAATTATTGACGAAGCAACGTCTTTGGCAAAATATAGAGGGGTATCCAGAAAAATTATAAATTGTCTGGATCAATGCCTAATTCTCGCAACCGTTGCGCCAATTGCTGGGCACGTTCTTGGGCTAATTGTGCGAGTTGGGCTTCCTGTTGGGCGCGTTCTTCGGCAGCGATCGCCCGTTGTTGGGCTAATATAGCTTGTTCTTGTGCCGCGATCGCCCGTTGTTGGGCCACAGTTGCTTGCTCATTATCCGTGGGAATCAACTCTCCTGAAGGCGTCATCCATCGCAACCATTGTCCGTTAATCTCACGAAACCGTCCTGACCACAATCCCAAGCTTAACCCTAACTCTGGCATGAAAAACCGATTATCGGTTAAATTCACCTGTTGATAATTCCCTTCAATTAAACGAAAGATGGAAAGCTCATGAGTATAGCGGCTAAAAATTACATAGTACGGTACTCGCAAAATCTGTTCATAAACCTGCCATTTTGTGGGTGGATTTCCCGTTTGTTGTACCGTCTGTCCCAAATCCTCATCCTCTGTACCGGGAGATAATAACTCTACCACCACAAAGGGACTAATTTCTTCTTGCCAAATCACATAACTTAAGCGCAAATCTCGCTGTTCATACAAGCGCGGAATCCCGACAACGCCAAACCAATCGGGACGCTTGTACCAGTGAGTATGATTGACATCGTAATAAAGATTCAAATCGCAGGCAGAAAACACCTGCTCCCAATTCCAATTAGTGGGTTGAAAGGTTAAAAGGAGTAGCAGAGGTTGAAAAAAGTGAAACTCATCGGGCAATCCAGGGTCCTCCGGATTATCACTGGGTAAATCATACATTGTCGGCAAGGTTTGCCGGGGGAAAGGTGGGGGATTGGATTGGGTGGGCAGACGAATCATGATCAGATGAGGGATGGATTCGAGTAAAATCTATTTCACCATTTTAGTTTAGTCACGCCACTACTGGTATGACCCAGCTAAAATAGGGCTTTGTTTGTCGTGAGAACTTTAGTTCTCGCTCCGCCTAGCTGGAGAGGGCTGAAGCCCTCACTACGAACACCGACTTACGGCTTTCAATGTAAATCTTCTTCCCAAATCCCGATATAGATTCGTCCCTCTTGTTGGCGTTCAATCACGCCTTCGAGATAGTCTAGCTGAAAGGAAAACTGCCGAGATTGACGTTGCCACACTTGTTCTAATCCCTGTTGGATTTGCTGGTTCAGCTTGCATCCTAACATTCCATTCAATGTCAATAATACCGTCTGGGAATCAACTTCAGCCGTAAAGGAGGCTTCGGTTTGTCGAATTCGTAGAGAATTTCGGTCAAACAGGAAACCTAAGCTAATCTGATCTGGTATTAATTCATAGAAAACAGCACGAGTATTGGGCCAATAACCGCGTGCGGTTCCGGTGGGAGCGCCTAATAAACGCATCACATCTTCTTTGGTAATTCCTGGCTGAAAGGCGGGAATACCAACACCAGTCGGGACTTCTCGACATCGCGTTTCAATCATGTCCCCTAGAGGAGGTGGAAAGACGTTGATGGATTCTAAGGGGAATGTAGAGGGCTTTGAGGCAAGTAGGGAACTCAGTTGTAACCGCGTTAGTGGTGAGAAAAATTGAGCGGATAGCACAACAGGGAAAACCTCGGCTATCAGGCAATTTATAATGATGACTATTACCATGATAATTTTCTTAAGATTTAGAGTGGTAAAGCACCGCCGATAATTGGGTTAACTTACCTAATAATTGGCAATTACAAAGTTAGAAATAGGATTAGATTTATACTCAAATGATGGCGCATTTTTTAGGACTATCAAAACATTACGCCTTAAATAATTCGGTTAGAAAACTGCCGCTCTTTTTTTACGAGTACATCATTTTCCGGGTCATCCCGCCATCAAT
Source organism: Coleofasciculus chthonoplastes PCC 7420 (assembly GCF_000155555.1). Classification (GTDB taxonomy): domain Bacteria; phylum Cyanobacteriota; class Cyanobacteriia; order Cyanobacteriales; family Coleofasciculaceae; genus Coleofasciculus; species Coleofasciculus chthonoplastes_A. The sequence goes on along the minus strand of NZ_DS989874.1, from coordinate 35,695 downwards.
GACAAAATTCGCACCCGTGATAAATGTGGCTGGAGAAGCGGCGAGATAAACAGCAAATGCGGCAATGTCTTCGGGTTTGCCCACTCTACCCGCCGGATGTTGTTGATGATCCTGGGGGGTTAATTGGAGTTGATGTCTAGTTGAGGGCTTTTGCCATTCACTAACATCTATCCATCCTGGACTAATACAATTGACTCGAATATCTGGACCGAGGCTAATGGCGAGGGCATGAGTTAAGGCGACAATTCCGCCTTTAGCCGCCGCATACGCTTCTGTATTCGGTTCAGACATAAACGCTCTAGTCGAAGCAATATTAATAATTATGCCTTGGTTTTGCTTGAGATAGGGAACAGTATATTTGGTACAAAGAAATGCCCCAGTTAGATTAGTCGTTAGCTTGTGATTCCAATCGTCTAAACTGAGTTCTGTGATTGGCGGATTTTCGGGATTGGCAATCGCCGCATTATTGACCAAGACATCGATTCTCCCCCATTGATTTTGGGTGGCTTGAATCGCCTGTTTCACGGACTCTTCATTGGAAATATCCGTTTGAATAAATTGAATTGCACCAAGGGGTTGAAACTCGGCGGCTGTAGCTGTTCCGGCTTCTGGATCAATTTCTGCGATCGCGACATTCATCCCCTGTTCTAAGAAGGCTTTCGCGATCGCCTTACCAATCCCTTGTCCGCCTCCGGTAACAATGGCAACTTTTCCTGGCAAGCTCATCGGTTATTATACCCTAATCCTTAGGATTGAGCCGCCCGTTGTTGTTTAAGATAGGCAAACACTGACTTATCGCCAATGTCAGGGGGAATTGGCTGCATTGCCTTACGCACCGCAAAGACTAAAAATAGAACTGTCCAAAGTCCTAAAATCATCTGTTCCGCCGTGGCGGGTAACATATTAACTAAATGTCCCAGTAACAAGACGGGTACTAAGGGAGTCAGCAGTTTGGTTTCAAAGCGGTTAAAACAAAAGGCTTCTTTAAAGTAAATCCCGGTTAACGCCACAAACACAAAGCCAATCCCGAACAGGGTAACGGGTTGGTTATACACGAAAAGGGCGAGGGGTTCGCTACTCTGGATGGCAAACACACCAGCCGAAATCGTGCCAATTCCCCAAAACAGTTGTAGGAGGCGGTGTAGGGGGGCTAAATAGATATGAATCGTTGCCAAACTTACGCCTAACGCTACACAGAACAAGCCATACAGGGGCGTGAGGGCGGTTACAATGGTGGGATTATCCGGTTGCCACAAGACCAAACCACTACCGATCGCAAAACTCAATGCCGCGATCATCAGGCTAGTTCGGTATACAATAACCCCTACGCGATCGCTGTCGGTAATCGTAAATTCGCCAAATTGACCCTGGTACACCTCAGAGTCCCATTGTTGCTGTAATACCATGTTTATCTCATCTCCTCTCAATACCAGGAAGGGGCTGGGAAAGTTTTAAGTTTTGAAGGTTGTAGGGGTGGGTTTCACGATTATCGTTTCTGAATTCACCCAGATGTGACTAAACCCTCCCTCATCTCCCTCATATAATTTAACCTTTGATTTCAGTGGCGACAGCCACATCTATCCTATTTCCTAACTCTAACTGCAACTCAGATTGAGCGCTACCGCCATTCACAGCAATTTCGACCCAACCGTGACTCCCAATTAGGGCGATCAGTTCTCCGAGGGGGCGATCGCTATAGGTTTGACCCGTGGGTATCTGGCGCTGATTTACCGTGACTAACCAAGTTTTTCCCCTCACGTCAGCAGCGGGAATATTGCTGATTAGGTTGCCGAAATGGTCAATATACTGGATAGAACCGGTGATCCCAGTCGCGGTTGTGGTTAGTTCCGGAATTGGCAATTGTACCAGAGTGCTAGGTTCGATCACTGATCCCAACTCGTCTAAGGAAACACCACTGGCAAGATATGCGCCAACAGGGGCAAATATATCTCGACCATGGAATGTTTGACTCGGGGTGGGGGTGCGCCAAAATTCTGGGTTAGTGAGTTCAACAGCAAAAACAATCGTACTTTGGGTTAAAATACCGCTAAACAATCCATTATCAGGTCCGACGAGGAAACCGTCATCCGCTTGTAGCGCGATCGCACGGCGCTGACTACCTACACCCGGATCAACTACAGCGATATGGATGGTGCGATCGGGAAAATAGGGATAGGCGTTCATCAGGTTAAATCGGGCAGCGGCGATGTTTTGTCTAGGAATCTCGTGGGTGAGATCGATGATCGTGATGGCTGGGTTAATTTGGGCGATGACGCCTTTCATGACTCCCACGTAGACATCGTTGATGCCAAAGTCACTTAATAGGGTGATGATTGGGGTTTGGGACATAGTGAATCTAAATGAATGAAGTTAACTGGGCGGTTGTAGACGCGCAGCGGCTTCCCGTAGGGTAACCACAGCTACACAAACAAAACCCGCCTGCGCGGGTTTACGCACCCTAGTTTTTCTCTCTTTCCTTGTCAAGCGGACGAAAGTTTCGTTTGGTTCCGCGATTTCCTGGTTCTTCAGGGCTTAAGTTTACACGGATGCCGCTAGACTGACTTGTCAGAAATTCCTCTATTGCTTGAAACACAAATTCACGCCCAACAAACCCGGCTGTCTTCTCCTCAATCTTGTAGTAATTCACTAACTAAGCTGCGCTCAAAATGACCGAATTTTGCCGCATCGCGAAATGCATTATTCCAATGATCAATAATCAGTTTACAGCCTAAATTTAAGACTGTGAACCCGTTTTAACGGGTTTCGCTTTCACTCAACTCAACCTACAACCTTTCTGATTCAATGATATGGATAAAACTCCTATCTTGCAGCACTGGTAATAAATCCTCACTTAAGCTGTCATGCATTTAAATTGGGTATTAGTAGCGAGCAAGATGCAAAGCCTGCGGCATGGCTTCGCTAAACGCACTACAAGGATTTCGTTATTATTGACATTAAGGTTTAAATGCCGAACAGCTTACTACGAACGGTTTTGTTCGTGTAGCTGCGGTTTCTAACCGCCCAGCTAAATTGTTGTGGGGAATTTTTTATTATCACAATCCTCATCAACGGAATGCGATCGCGCTTCGGTTAGGGCGCACGTCTATGCGCCCCTACGGGATTGTGGTATTGTTATCCCCATCAACGGGATGCGATCGCGAAGACAGCGCAACTACGAACCTTCCGCCATCACCATCCCTATCAGTGCGATCGCAGGAGCATTATAATCAATCGCATATTCGTTCGTGGCATAAGATCGCTGATCATCCACATAACTTAGCGGACCCAATCCTTTCGGAGCAATTCCATCCTGGGCTTCTGTATTCGCCCCCCCTACCATTAACCCAGGAATCACCGTTTTTTTCGCGACAGCAACTCGGTGATGGACATTGCGGACTGAATTTGACCCCACAGCCGTAACAAAGGATAGATTAAAATGATTGCGTCCTAACAAATAATCTAACTGATCCACCGCCGCCTGATAATACGCTTGATTCCCGGTCAGTTTATAGGCATAAAACAAGGTAATTCCTTCCTCCGCTACCATCTTATTCGACGCCCAAATAAACTTATCCAGTGCCAAGCGATAGCCACTGCGATTCACCGTATCCAGTAAACGATCTGCCCGTTCTAATAACTTCTGCTTCATTTGCACCTTCAGATTTTCTGAACCTTGCTGACGCGGTTGCCACAGATAATCTGCCATCCCCAAAGCCGAGGGATCTTTCCATTCAAATAGAGTATACGATAACCTAGGAAGCTCTTGCTCTAAATACTCCGAAAAAATTGCCTCCCCAGTCGTAATCAACAATTCCGCCGCCGCCCAAAAACGGTCATCTTTATCCGTCGTTAACGAGGCTTCCGTATCCCACTCTCCAGCCAAATATTTCCCCGAACCACTATCATCACCCTCAACCCAATCCACACGCATTGAGGGCTCATTTTGTAAAAATTCCCAGGCTTTTTGCGCCGCTTTTAAATAATTCTTCGCCAACAACACATCATAGTCTGAATATACTCGCGCTGCCATGGCTAACGCGGCGGCAAACTTCGCTGTTTCTGGTGTGGAAATTCCATAAATATAACGCGGTTGGATATCTTCATTCGGTAGAATCATGGGGGGCCATTCTTTCCCCGAAAGCTTGCGATAAACTGCACCATCGCGCCGTTGCATCGTCAGCATCCAATCCAATCCCACCTTCATTTCATCCAGCAAATCGGGTCTGCCATTTCCACTTTCAGGAATCATCAATTGGCGGTCAGAAAATAGCGACGGATATTGCTCATATAAACTTAATAAACGACCCACCGTTACCGCTATTGGTCCCACATATTTACCAAAATCGCCCGCATCATGCCAACCCCCTTGGGCGCGTTTCATTTCACCCGCCCGATGCATATCATCGGTATGGGCAAAGGTGCCATCATTTAAATGACAAGGAGAATGACCAATTCCATTAATAGAATCTCGTATGGCTACCCCGCAGCGTTGTAAATAGTAGGAACGTAGCATTTTGTTGAAAGCATCTTGATAAATAGCCTGACCAATCTCAAAGGGATAAGACTGAATCTCTCCAATTTTCAGATAATAGCGTCCGGGGCGGTTGAATGAGGTGAAATCAATCCGTTGGATACTATCTTGACTGGCTGTATCTTGTCTCGGCGCTGACAACTCAGTCTCGAAAACCGGACGGTTATTTCGGACGTTAATTAATTGGACGGGATTGGTGGTAGAAAAATTGGAATTGAGTAAAAAGGCTACCTTAGGATGGGTTGGTGAATATCCAACTTGATTAATCAAAAGTTTACTTGGGTTATCTGGGTTTACCGTTTGCGCTTGTCCTTTAGCCCAGAATCCATACACCATCGATATTGCCCAACCGAGGAAGAAACGTCTATCGATTTTCATGAGATTATTCCATCCTATTCATTTACAGATTTTAATCTGTAGACGCACCTTTAATCCCTAAAAGATTAATCACCTAAAGGTTTAAGGAGAGAGCGACCCGACTCAAGTCAGGGCGGGTTTTGTACAAATGTTATTATCAATAGCTGCACGAAAGTCCCTAAACCCGCCCCTACACACTCACGCACTATACCCTCGAAAGTCGTGAAGCATCAAAACTATTTCACCCATCTTGTGGCGGTTCAACTCCCCAAATTAATTGTCCACTATTATAAACCGGAATATGAGTACGTTTGCCCTTCCCGGCTTGTTCTAATATCTCTTGGTACGACCAATCATTAGTCATAGTCCAGATACCTGTCGGCGTATTCACCTGCAATTGGACATCTTTTTTATAATAAGCTTCTCCTCCAGGATAGAGTTGTGTCCCATCTACATCCACCTGAATGTAGTAAATCGTTGGCGAATTTTGCCAAGGATTAAGTCCAGATACCGTTATTCCCGATTCAGGATTAGCATTAACTTTGATATCGCTTGGGTTTCCTCCGGCTTCTATCACCTCACTACTATCAATAAAATAGCGAAACGATAAATTAGGAATAATCCGGGCGGGCCACGCGGATTGGTTATAAATGGTAGCTTGAACCTCCATCAAATTATCACTCAGTTGATTCCCTTGCGCCTCGACAAAAAATTCATCACTTCGTTGTTCTGGTTCCGGAAAATTGGCTAAGGGTTTACCCCCATATTTCTGATAAAGTTTCGCCACAGCACCCGTAAATCCGGCATTATAATCTGTGGCAACTTCAGTCATCTGAAAATTAGACCGTTCATCGATGTAATTATCCTCCTGATCCGGTCCGCCAACTAAAGCGCCATACAAAATATGTCGCGTTTCTTCTGGAATTTCTTTACTATTTGCCCAAGAACCATGGGCTGTTCGATGATGGGGTTGTCTGGGTGGGTTATTGCCAAATCCGACCACATAACTGCGCTGATCTGGATTCGATCCTAACATATAATTAATCTGCCGTTCGGCAAAGGCATGATATTTTCGTCGCGTCCAAGCCGAGTCTACTGAGTCCCCATAAATAAAGGCTAAAAATGCAGTTTTTGCCGTATATCTTAACGAACCCCATTCATCCAGCCAAGCCAGTCCTCCTGGAGTATAGGAGACGTGTTGCCACTGACAGCGATCGCACCAATAGTCTAACCAACGTTCGGCGTCTTGTCGATACTTGGTTTTCCCGGTTAATTCGGCTAATAAGACATAACTGCCATAAGATTTATCATCCCAGGTATGCGTCCAATTATAAGCGAGAGTCGCATTAGGTTGATCCCTTAACTGCTCATAATAGGCTTCAGCTTTTTGTAAATACTCCGGTATTTGTGTAGCTCGATAAAGCCATGCTGCACCCCAAACCAGTTCATCGGTATACCCACTGGATTGATAATACTCCGCCGCCTCGGTAATACAATCGGAATAATTGCCCGGATATTGCTCAGCAAAGTCGTAGAGTTCCTGGGCATGTTTGAGCAAAGTTTGGGCATAATTCGCATCGGTTGCTTGAAAAACCATAGCTGAAGCTGCCATCGCGGCGGCGGTTTCTCCAGCTAAATCAGAACCCGGACAAGTGGCATCAATTTTATAGGAAGGACGCTCCATCGGCATCACCTCCGCTGCTCCCCACCACCCATGATCTAAACTTCCTTTACCCACCTGACCCCACAACACTGTTGGTGCAGGATGAGCTTTAATAAAATAGTCATTAACCCAGCGTAAATTATCCAGCATGGCATTATATTGACCACTTTGTTTGTAAGCGTCTTCGTATTCAATCACGCCCCAAGCCAAAAGCGTAGTTGAAGCTGCCATGGGAAAGCCAAATTTTAGATGATCCCCGGCATCATACCAGCCTCCGGTTAAGTCAATCCCATTATCTGCACCATCAGTTAATGCCGAATCCCCCCGCCATTCCACCCGATTATTGGCAGGCAGTTTTCCGGATCGCTGAACATCATAAAAATAGACCGCTTTTTGTAAGACTTCTCCGTAATTGTACTGATTTCCTGCTAGAGAGTCTTGACCCAAAACATTGAAGACACCGAACATCCAATAGTGAAGGCAATTAAAGGTTAAAATAAAGACCGTCAGTAAAAAAATGAGCAGGAATTTAACCAGAGTACGGGCTTTAAACATAACGTTGGGGTTATCCAGGTTAATCTCATGCTAGCTTAGTCAGTTCCTGAAGCCATCAGAAAATTCACTCAATTGCTAATTTTTTATGAAATCTTTAATTAAGATATATTTTACTGGACAAAGAAAAATACCTTGGCAAACGCTTTAGCTTATCTAGGGCTTGCTGCACAAGACCGAAACCCTTGGCTACCAAAGCTTTGAGTAGCATGAACATTGGCTCATCTTCAAAGAAAAAGGATAAAACCCTTTCATACCTTTGCACCATTATCAGGGAAAATGTATCATTGCTTCCCCCGCTCCCTCTGCTTCCCCTGCTTCCCCTGCTCCCTACCCCCACCACAATACTTATTCAGCAGCCCCTATCTAGAGCGTCGGTTAAGTATTCCTAGAAACCGGGTTTCTCGTGAGGATGACGACGCCATATCAACCTTTCACCCAAAGAAACCCAGTTTCTTGACCGAATTTTTCCTCAACAGTGTACTATTCGGATCTACCTTTATCCCTCATAATCGTCCGGATAGTGTGATACCACATCTGCTTCAGGAATCCCCTTTATCCCGTGCGTACTTTTCCCTTGAAGCCCTCTGCCATTTACCTTCTACACCTGTGCAATCCAACTCAACCCCCATCTATCAGCACCTCCTAAAGGGGGCGACGCGGTGAAGTGGGCATGGCTTGAGCATAACCAATCCGTAGTAGTAACAGGGGTTGTGCTTCCTCTAATCCCAAATAGTTCTGGAATTGCCGTCGCACCTCTAACACTTCGCAGGGCATATTAATATGCGCGTGTTTAATATTCAACGAACTTGCTGTGAGAGCCACACGTTGGAAACTGCGTCCCAAATTTACCCAATATTTTTTATCATGCTTTTGGGCAATAAATAACATCAGTGCTGAGGAACTCTGAATCAGTTTCTCGCACCGTTTCGCTTCACCTTCTGGAGTGGCTAATACTTTCATCAGGGTTTGACCCAACCAGCGAGGTATGGATACAGGCGGAAAACCTAAAGCTGCCGCGATTAAGCCATCCTGATGTGAGGTTATTTCACGCTGATTAAAGCGAATCCAGGAAAGGAGTTCATTAACAAACGCCGGATCATTAAACTGGTGGCGATTCCCTTGTTTAACAAAGTCAGTAATCTGTTCAATATCGTCAGCCTCCGTAAATACTCTTAACTGAATCCCGTCTTGAGTATTTGCCTTTTCCAATGCTTGTAAATCTGTTCGAGGGATTTCCCGACTATCATAAGCGCAACGAGTGGATTGACGTTTAGAAATAGTGTGGAACAGGGCTGTATCCGGAGGATGGGAATTGGGGTGTAAATGAACCAGCAAACAATCTTGGGCTTCTCCATCGGGAAAGTACTCAACCTCGCCGTTGAAACCGCTATGCTGTGCCGCAATCAACAGATTTTCTAAGGCACAACCTAAACTGATAAACAGCGCATGGTCATCAGGGTCTACTATAGGTAGACGACGGGAATAGTCCGGGTAAATACGGATAGTATTGGTATCAATAGAAAATTTCCAGGGTTGGGTGTTGTGACCCGATGGTGCTAAGGTGGCGAGGCGAATCAGTTCTCTGGCTTCCGGCTGAGAAATCATGGTTAAAGTAGTCGGTACAATTAACGTCCAGTGATGAGTGTCGTTATTGTAGTAGTTTCATGTTGTAGGTTGGGTTGAGGTATGAAACCCAACAAACTCTAGGCTCGCATCCCTGACTACCGAACCGTGACAAAATAGGCGGCAAATACCCACTAATCGACTGTCAACAGCCACCAGTCATCAGCCACCAGTCAGCCGTCAACACTAGAATTACAATAATGACGCGATCGCAACCTGGGGTCAAGCGATGATTGACACCGCTTGATATCCTCAAGAAACCGAGATACTCCCCACCGCCTCTATGGATGGCAGAATGTTCCAGGCTTGGGCGACAATATCACTAAGCCAGCGTCGTTGTGCCTGATCTAAGACACTATCTTCCGCTAGCACTTCAGCGGTAAGCTCGTCTAAGGACTGTCCTTGAGAACGGGCAATCTGAATGACACCGGCAATTGCCGCTGCTACTAATTCTTCGTTCACTGGTTTTTGACGGAGAGCCGTCATTTCTTGGGGACTAACTGGGATGGGATAATTCATGGCGAGTTAACAAAAGCACCCTAATTTACCGAAAATGAGAAGAGTGTAAACTTTTTTTACTAATATTAAACCAATCAGTATCCGGAAGTGTAGCGTATTTTGCTTCAAGTCACCTCCGTCATCTTGCGTAATTCCTCAGCGAATCAGATCACTCAGATGAAAGAACTTCTCTACGTAGAAATACCGAACCCCGATACCGACGCTGTTCGCACCTGGTTGCAGCAGGACTGGTACTTTGAGCTGGGGAAGAAAACGATAACCCCGGATGGAATCCTGGTACAAATTGAACATGCGTCTTCAGCCAATTCATCTACACCGATTTACGTCCCGATTCCGGAAATCTCCATTTTTGTTTGGTCGGTGCAGCGAACCACCTACTTGAAAGCCTTTCGCTGTTGCGATCGCGCGATCGCGGGAGAACGGCAATTACTCCAGAAGCTGACAGGGGATTTACGCCGTCAGTTTCCCTATCGCTATCCTGAACCCCCAGAGGTCGATTTATCGCAACAGTCGATCTTTGAGGCGCTAGCGCCCTATTATCCCCAGACGGTTCATTTCTTCCAAAAAATGCCCAAAGGGGAATATGACCTCAACCGCGTCTATTGGTGGGAAAAACGATGGCGCGAAGGGGTGCGGAATCCACAGCAGCCTAAACAGGTTGTGTTTAAGACAACCGAGGAACCAACACAGCTTCGAGGACACAGCTACTCCAATTCAACCTATGACCTGATTTACATCGGTGGCGCCCTGGGAGTCATTCACGCCGCCGTGATGGCACAACGGGGGTATCGAGTTCTACTGGTAGAACGATTACCCTTTGGGCGCATGAACCGAGAATGGAATATTTCCCGGGCTGAGTTTCAGAGTCTCATCGATTTGGGGTTATTTACGCCCGATGAGTTTGAAACCATGATCGCCAGAGAATATATTGATGGCTTCAACAAATTCTTTGATGGCAACAATCCTCCTCATCTAAAAGCACCTGTACTACATACACCAACAGTACTCAATGTGGCAATTGATTCAGAGAAATTGTTACATTTATGTGGAGAAAAGTTACAAAAAGCCGGCGGTGACATCTGGGATGAGACGGAGTTTATCCGGGCAGAGATCACGCCAGAGGAAGTTGTCGTCAGTCTACAGCATCTGCCCAGCCAAACCCCTCGACAAGCCAGAGGACGACTTTTAGTCGATGCCATGGGCACCGCTTCCCCCATCGCTTGGCAACTGAATGGGGGCAGGGCGTTTGATAGCGTCTGCCCCACCGTCGGTGCGGTGATTGCCAGTGGGTTTGAGCCAGGGGTGTGGGATTCTAACTATGGAGACGTTCTCAATAGCCACGGCGACATTTCCCGGGGACGGCAGTTGATTTGGGAACTGTTTCCGGGGGCGGGGGAGGACTTGACGATCTATTTGTTCCATTACCATCAGGTGCATCCTGAGAACCCTGGCTCTTTATTAGAAATGTATGAAGACTTTTTTACAATTCTGCCAGAGTACCGCCGCTGCGACATGGAAAAATTGGTGTGGAAGAAACCAACATTCGGCTATATTCCTGGACACTTTAGCATCAGCAGTCGCGATCGCACGGTGGCGTTTGATCGGCTGGTTGCCATTGGGGATGCGGCTTCCCTACAATCGCCTCTGGTGTTTACCGGATTTGGTTCCCTTGTGCGTAACCTATATCGGTTAACCGACTTACTCGATACCGCCCTACGCCATAATCTCCTAACTGCCAACGATTTAAACCAAATTCGCGCTCATCAAAGCAATGTTGCGGTCACTTGGCTCTTTTCCAAAGGCATGATGGTGCCAACCGGGCGTCATTTGCCTCCCCAACGGGTTAATGCCATGCTGAATACCTTCTTTGGGCTTTTAGCGGATGAACCGCCAGAGGTTGCTGATACGTTTATTAAAGATCGTTTTGATTGGTTAACCTTCAACCGACTAGCATTAAAAGCAGCCAGACGTAATCCTGCCCTGATTTTTTGGATTTGGGACATGGCAGGGACAAAGGATTTCTTACGCTGGATAGGTAGTTACTTCACGTTTACTCGCAATGCTATAGTGAGTGGATTCCTTAAAGGGTGGTTCCCGAATCTGATTCGCCGCTTACAACCCTGGATTGAAAAGCATTATCCCGCCCTATGGTTGCGACTGTTAGCCCAATATTATGCGATAACAACGGGGATGGGACGTCCGGAACGGGTGCAACACCAAGCATTAAATCCAGATGAATTAATGACCCATTCAGGTCAAAATAAAGCCTTTAATTCTTAAGGGTTCAACCCATGCCCATCCTACCCGACAATGCCTTTACCATTCAAACTCACGAGCCATTACCGGATGTTATCGATAAGCTCAATGCTCACATTGAAGCGCCCAAAACATTTCGCTGGACTTTGGCTCGTAACCATGCACCTTATGCCGGAACAATTTCCAGTGATGGGTTTGAGGTGCGGCGAATTATTCATTACCAAAACTCATTTTTACCCAGAATCCGAGGGCGATTTGAATCGGGATCTCAGGGAACGGTGATTCGGATCACGATGAGGTTACATCCCTTGGTTATTGGGTTCTTAGTGTTTTGGTACTTAACCTGGTACAGCGCCACTATCCCACGTTTCTATCCTCGTGTGATTAGTGCTGATGGCAAAACAGCACTGGTTGAATTGGGTGTGGGTGGCAAACTTGTGGCGTGGGATTTACTCAGTAACCAGCAAATTATCCTCCAGAAAAAATGGTCGGACGGTTTTGGGTATATGCCCTCGGCGTACATCAGTGGGGATGGTAAGACAGCCGTGACAATTTACTATCGCCAACCCGTGACGGATTTGAGAGTATGGGATTTAACGACGGGAATGTTGAAAGCCGAAGGACGTGTGTCTTCGACGAGAAACTCTTTTGGGTATAATAACCTTGTTCTCAGTCGCGATCGCATTATTGGCAGTACCGATGAAGGGCTTAAAGTGTGGAATTTACAAACAGCGGAGCTAGAAGCTACCTTAGAGCATGAAAAAATGATTAATTTGGTGGTTAGTTCAGATGGCAAACTCTTAGCTGGAATAACCGGGAATTCAGAGAATCAAGACTCCGAAATTCAAGTCTTGCGGCGTCCCTAAACCGGACATCTCCATTGTCAACGCAATGCAGCTTAAAGTTCATCAAATGAAACAAGCTGAAGCCTGTCGCCTTCAAAATTGATGAACCTGAGCCATAAATAAATTAAATTGTCTACGACGTCTATGTAAACTGCTGACTCAGCACTACAGGGTTGTGAACCGTGATTTTTTTCTTTTGAATAGAAATCATTTGATCCGTTCGCAAATCCCCCAGTAGCCGAGTGACGGTTACTCGTGTAGAGCCAATCGCTTCCGCGATCGCTTGATGGGACAGCTTCAAGTCAATGGTAATCCCATCCTTACCAGGGACACCGAAGTCACGGCAGAGAATCAATAAAAAACTGACCAAGCGAGATCCCATATCCCGGTGAGCTAATGTCTCGATCATCATTTCCGTCTGTAAAATCCGCGAGGACAGTCCCTGGAGCATCAACATGGATAGCTCTGGGTTGTCCTTGAGCGCTTGCTCTACCTGGTCAATCGGAGCTGAAAGCAGTTCAACCGGGGTAAACGCCACCGCATGGTAAAACCGATCAGAGCGGTGACCTGTAATCAATGACAATACCCCAAAGACACTATTTTCCCGCAACAAGGCAACTGTAATTTCTTCACCCGCCTCATATACCCGGGAAAGCTTCACAGCGCCTTTCATGAGAAAGTAGACCCGTTCAGCGGGATCTCCTGGGAAAAAAATAGTTTTGCCCCGCTCAAAGGTTTCAACAACGGGAGGAAATGAGCTTCCGCCGATTTGACGGAACACAGCTGCTAACGGTCTATCTTGCATTACGACCATACCTATTACCCTTGCGCCAAAGCCTTACTGACTTCTAAGTGATCGCCGATGAAGCTTGAGACTCCAAAATCGGCTCAATGAACGATCTCTATATTGTATTCAAGAATACTTAATCTGAGTCCCAATAGGTTTTTTGTACCAATTGTTACATAATGAGGTGAGATGTCAACGGACACCTGATGAATTGAGTTGATAGCTAACGGTTTGGCGTTATCATACAACGAACATCGCCCAAACACGGTTATTCTTTAACGAATTGTTTTATTGTCTTGAAGAATTAAGATACCTATGCTGAATTTGACTGGAAAGAATGCCCTAGTGACTGGGATTGCCAACAATCGATCAATCGCCTGGGGCATTGCCCAACAGTTGCACCAAGCGGGTGCTGAGTTGGGAGTCACCTATTTACCCGATGAGAAGGGACGCTTCGAGAAGAAAGTCAGAGACTTGGTAGAACCCCTACAACCTAGTGTCTTCTTACCCTGTAACGTCCAGGATGATGCTCAAATCGACGCCACCTTTGAGGCGATTGAGAAGCAGTGGGGCAAACTGGACATCCTCATCCATTGCCTTGCCTTTGCCAATAAAGAGGACTTATCTGGAGAGTTTAGCCAAACCTCGCGACAAGGGTTTACCACAGCCTTAGAAATTAGTACCTATTCCCTGACGCGATTAGCCGCCGCTGCTAAACCCTTAATGAAGGAGGGAGGAAGTATTGTCACCATGACCTATCTTGGCGGCGTGAAGGTGATCCCCAATTACAATGTCATGGGGATTGCCAAGTCAGGATTGGAGATGAGCGTCCGTTACCTCGCCGCCGAATTGGGACCGAGTAATATTCGGGTCAATGCGATTTCCGCAGGTCCAATCCGCACCCTAGCATCTTCAGCAGTGGGCGGCATTTTGGATATGATTCATCATGTGGAGCAGATAGCACCCCTACGACGAACCGTTACCCAGCTAGAAGTGGGCAATACCGCCACTTTCTTATCGAGTGATCTCGCCAGTGGGATCACGGGTCAGGTTTTATATGTCGATGCTGGATATGAAATCATGGGTATGTAATTGGATGCCTTGGTCAAGAAACCGGGTTTCTTTGGGTGAAACTTGATATTTCTGTCATCTTCACGAGAAACCCGGTTTCTCATAATACTTGACCGACGATCTAGACATCAGCATTAAAAGGAATGATGTTGGAGCAACTCATCAAATATTTTGTCTATAAGACAAAAGGACATATCACAAAAACACAGCTCGTTAATTTTTTATATTTGGCTGATCTTTATACGGTTAAATGGACAGGAAAGCAGCTTACTGAATTAAACTGGTGTTACTACCGCCATAGTCCCTGGCATGAAGATATAGACACAGCTCTCAGTCAAATGGACGGGAAAGAGATTGCCCAGGAAGCTGAAGGCAGGATCACCTTTATTAGACTAGGTATAGAAGCAGATATCACAACTGATATAAATTTACCTTTGGGTCTAAAACTAATGCTTGATAACATTAGAAGAGAGTGGGCTAGTGCAGCAAAATTTGAACAGTTATTAGATTATGTACAGAATACGGCTCCAATGCTGGAAATGAGGCAAATCCATAAAGCCGAAGAAAAAATTAAGCTTAATTTAAACGCCGAACGAGAAAAATTGGTGAGTGAGTTAGGATTGTAAAATGGCTGGACAAAAACCTCGGCAAGGATGGATCTACTTGATTAATCCTGATCGTGTTTCTTTGCGCTGTAAGCAGGGTCATGTTCATATTTATGATTTAAAAGAACCCAGTCAGATCGAGTGTAATCATAAAGATTGTACAGAAAAGCTTAATGCTAGTCGAGTTTTGAGAGGCAGTCATCCTCACCTATAGCAATCCTAAATAGATTGTGGCAATTTTCCATACTGAAATATTTTGGGAAAATCGAATATTTGACCATCAGCAAAAAACTTAAATAACCACTTAACTATTTTAAAAGAGCTGCAAAGATGATAAAATTGTCTAATGAAAGTTTTAACTTGCAACCAAATATCTTCGACTGGATTTTGTTCGGGAGCGTTCGGAGCAAATTTTGTACAACTTATCAACCAGTCTTCCTCTGATAAATCTTGATTAATTGTCTTTAAGTATTCTCGAAACTGCTTGGAATCATGGTAAGTTGCACCATCCCAAAATATCGATAATTTTTTCCCGGGTCGTTTCCTTTGTAAATATTCGATGAAATCGATTGTATTTTCGCTGTTTCCACTTTTATATTCTTTGACTATAAACTCTTTGGTTTGATAATCTAAAGCCCCATAATAAGTCTGTCTTTCTTTTTCATTTTTGAGAGGGACTTCTATTCTTGCATCTGTTCTTCCCCACGCATAACCTAACAAATCACCCCACAGCAGATGACATTCGTCAAGCATAAGCACCGTCCGGCTTCCAGCTTCTATTTCCGGTTTCCATTTTTCTAGCCTTGCCTCTATTTCTTTTTTTTTAGCTTTGACTAATTCATCATTTTTAGCCGGATTCTTTTTTTGAGTCTTTTTCCAACTCACTTGAGCCTCTTTAAATAAGCTATAATAACTTTGATTGGACTCAAAAACTACATTATATTGCTCCTGCAAATACTTCTGCAAGTCTGATAATCTTAGATAATCTTGTTCTCTCAACCACTGAATTGTTTGCTCTTTTTCTTCAGATTTTAAGTAACCTGCTCTACCTTTATATTGAAGCTTTAAACTTTCTACACCCTGAAAAAGCGCTTGATTTTTCCATTGGCTGATAAAACTGTGAGAAACTTTTAATATTTCTTTGACTTCACGATAAGATTTTCCTTCCAAAATCATTTTTACCGCCAAGGCTCTTTTAATTTCTTTGGTCTCTTTTGTCTGATTGATAAAATTAGCCAATTCATCTATAATGTTCATCTTTTGTCTTTTTACTAGGGATGTATTATTACTATTATATCTGTTGCGACCTATTTAGGGCTGCTATAGTTTGGACAAGTGAGCAATTTAGAAATAACTCGGATGACATACAGACATTTGCAATTATTCCATTGAGTTCACGAGAGATATACAAGGGTTTACCAACGGTTTACCCGATTAATCCAACTCAAAGGAATGGTCTTGATCCTGAATACTATGCTTTAATACATCAAATATACACCGTTGATGGTAACTGTTTTAAAGATTCTAACCATCATTGGTTAAAACGCATAGGACAGTTAGACAAATCCGACAAAGAGGCGATAGAGAAACGATTACACTATTTTTTGGTAATACAAGATAATCCTAATAGTGACTGGTTTTCACAAAATGCCTCTCCAGAGCTGGCTAAAAAGGTATTTTATCAGTTATCTGAAGATGAGCGAAACAACCTCATCGATGAATTTCTAGGTTTTTGATAAAACAACAGTATTCTCAAATCTTATTTGACACTCCCCGCCTTAAGCTCTCCGATGGACGAGGATTTTTCCTTCATCGGGTAAGTTTGCTAATCGGATGCTCTCATAGCACAGTCAAAAAAAACAGCAGGAACACCAAAAAGCCGGCACATACAGGAATGTGACAGTTAAGTAGTTATTGGCTGAAACCCCTAGTCGAATAAGAATACTGGAGTTTCTTGTTTAACGAGCACGGAGGGATTTGAACCCCCGACACCCAGAACCGGAATCTGGTG